>DATBGP010000430.1:0-11099 GCA_036557925.1 Candidatus Limnocylindrales bacterium
CGACCCGGGTCGCCGACGCGATCGCGACGGCGCGGCCCGCCTACGACTTCATCGTGGTCGACCTCCACCCGTCGTACTCCACCCTGAACCTCGCGGTCTTCGAGAAGGCCGATCGAATCCTCGTCCCGGTGACGCCGGACGTGCCCGCCCTGCGGGCCGCGGTCCAGCTCCGCGACGTCGCGGTCGAGGTCGGCCTACAGGATCGCCTCGGGCTGATCGTCAACCGGGCGAACAGCGGCGTGTCCGTCGCGGACATGGAGCGCACCGTCGGGATGCAGGCCCTGGCCCTGATCCGGTCGGGCGGCCTGCTCTTCGTCCGGGCCGCGAACGAGGGCCGGGCGGTCATCGAGATGTATCCGAAGGAGCGGGTCACCGAGGACTTCGATGCCCTCGCCGACCGGCTCGTGCGGACGCAGGTCCCGGAGGCCTCGACCCCGACGCCTACCCAGCGGGCGGGCTTCCGCCTCTTCGGCCGCTCGAAGGAGCCCGCCCGGGTCTGACCCCGGCTAGAGGCGCGCCAGGGCTTCCGGCAGCTCCGCGAGCGTCTCGATCGTGAGCGCCGCCTCGGGCGGATCGCCATCGAGGCTCTGGATCCAGCCCCACGGCCCGCGCCGCAGGAAGATGGCCGTCAGCCCGGCCGCAGCCGCGGGCCGGACGTCGTTGTCCACCCGATCCCCGACGTAGGCGATGTCCGCAGCCGGCACCCCGATCTCGGACGAGAGTCGCTCGAAGAACCGTGGGTCCGGCTTGTGCACGCCCCAGTCCGATGACGTGGCGACGAGCTCCACCGCGAGCCCGAGATCGCGGAGCGCGCCGGCGGCGCTCGCCGGCTGGTTGCCGACGACGCCGACCCGATAGCCCGCTTCGTGGACGGCACGGAGGCACGCTGCAGCATCCGGATACAGGTCCTCGGCGAGCAGGACGTCGGGGAGCCCGGCCGCCTCGCGCTTGCGAACCTCCTCGGTGAGGTCCAGATCGGGCCGGAAGATCCGGAACGGCTCCCGATGGTCCGATCCGCCGCGGGCGATGACGGCGCCACAGACGGCGTGGAAGGTCAGCCGTGGGATGCCGAGCCAGTCGGCCCAGGCGGACCAGGTCCGGGTCTCGTCGACGAGCGTCTCCCCGACGTCGAACACCACGCCGCGGATCGTCACCGAGGCCCCGGCTTCAGGCGCCGCAGCGCCTCATGAGCGGTCCTGCCAGGTCGTCCCGCCGAGGGGCTGTCCCGGCAGCTTCTGCGCCTTCTGGCCGGTCCGCTTGTCGATCTGCTCGACGCCCCGCAGGTAGAAGCGGTTGACGAGCACGGTGTCCACGTCCGGGTCGCCCACTCGCTGGTCGCCGTACCACGCGACGGCGTCGACGACCGCCACGAACATCTCCGTCGCCCGGTCCAGGAGCCGCTCCGGCTCCGTCCCCGGATGCAGGAAGACCGTGCCCATGATCCGGAACGGCGGCGCTTCCAGGGAGACGTCGTAGGCGACCTTGTGGATCCGGTGGGCGACGCGCTCGTCGTCGGTGAGCTCGGGGAGCGAGCCCTCACCCGCAAGCACCAGGATCAGGTCGTAGGGGTCGACGCTCCGGAGGCCGGGCGCCTCGGCGAACGGCGACGAGCCGTCGATCGGGGCCCACTGGACGTCGTGGATCGCGATCGATTCGCGCTTGTTCAGCGCGTCCGAGAGGCGGCCGTCCACGTCCATCCGGCCGACGAGGCGCCACTCCTCGGTCACGCCGTCGAACGCCACGCCGGTTCGGGCGGGACGCGACGCGCTCGATGACGCAGCCGCGGGTGCGGTCGTCGCCTGGTCGGTCTTCTTGCGCCGCAGGAAGTTCAGCGGCACGCAGGTCCCCTCGCCGTGGTCATTCCTCGGCGCCCCCGGTATTGGCGCGGATCGTCTCGACGACGGTGGCGTCTGCCAGCGTCGTCGTGTCGCCGAGCGAGCGGCCCTGGGCGATGTCCCGGAGCAGCCGCCGCATGATCTTGCCCGAGCGCGTCTTCGGCAGGTCGGGCACGAACATCAGCGACTTCGGCTTGGCGATCGGGCTGATCTTCTGGGCGACGTGGTCGCGGAGCTCCTGGCCCAGCTCCTTCGTCGGCTCGTTGCCGAGCCGGAGGATCACGAACGCGTTGATCGCCTCGCCGGTCACGGGATCCGGGCCGCCGACGACCGCCGCCTCGGCGACCGCGGGATGGGAGACGAGCGCGCTCTCGATCTCGGTGGTCGAGAGGCGGTGGCCGGAGACGTTCATCACGTCGTCCACCCGGCCGAGCAGCCAGTAGTAGCCGTCCTCGTCGCGCTTCGCACCGTCGCCCGCGAAGTACATCCCGGGGAAGCGGCTCCAGTAGGTCTGCTTGTAGCGCTCGGGATCGCCGTAGATCCCGCGGAGCATCGCGGGCCACGGCCGCTTCAGGACGAGATAGCCACCGCCGCCGAACGGCACGGAGTTGCCCTGGCCGTCGACCACGTCCGCCTCGATGCCGGGGAACGGGAACGTCGCGGAGCCCGGCTTCGTCGTCGTCACGCCCGGCAGCGGGGTGATGAGGATCTGGCCGGTCTCGGTCTGCCACCACGTGTCGACGACCGGGGCCCGGTTGCCGCCGATGTGCTCGCGGTACCAGAGCCAGGCCTCCGGGTTGATCGGCTCGCCGACCGAGCCCAGGACTCGGAGCGAGGTCAGGTCGTGCTTCGCCGGCAGCTCCGCGCCCTGCTTCATGAACGCCCGGATCGCGGTGGGCGCGCAGTACAGGATGCTGACCTTGTACTCCTCGATGATGTCCCACCAGCGGTCCCAGGCGGGCGTGTCCGGGGTGCCCTCGTACATCACGCCGGTCGTCGCGTTCGCGAGCGGGCCGTAGACGATGTAGCTGTGGCCGGTGACCCAGCCGACGTCGGCGGCGCACCAGTACACGTCGTCCGGCTTCAGGTCGAAGATCTGGCGGTGCGTGTACGAGGTGCCGACGAGGTAGCCGGCCGTCGTGTGCATGATCCCCTTGGGCTTCGCCGTGGTCCCCGACGTGTAGAGCAGGTAGAGCATGTGCTCGCTGTCGAGGGGTACCGGCGGGCAGTCCTCGGACTGGCGGTCGACCAGCTCGTGCCACCAGACGTCCCGACCGTCCTCCATCGCGGTCCCGCCCTCGACCGCGTCGCCGAGCCGCCGGACGACGAGGACGTGCTCGATCGTTGGCGTCGACTTCACGGCCTCGTCCACGGCCGGCTTCAGCGCGGCGGGCTTGCCTCGGCGCCAGCCGCCGTCGGCGGTGATGACCAGCTTGGCCTCGGCGTCGTTGATCCGCCCCGAAAGCGCCTCGGCCGAGAAGCCGCCGAAGACGACCGTGTGCGGCGCACCGATCCGGGCGCAGGCCAGCATCGCGATCGGCAGCTCCGGGATCATCGGCATGTAGATCGCGACCCGGTCGCCGGTGCCGATGCCCAGCTTGCGCAGGGCGTTGGCGGTTTTCGAGACCTCGCGGAGCAGGTCGGCGTAGGTGATGGTCCGGGTGTCGCCGGGCTCGCCGATCCAGTGGTAGGCGACCTTGTCGCCGAGGCCGTTGGCCACGTGCCGGTCGACGCAGTTCTCGCTGATGTTCAGCTTGCCGCCCAGGAACCACTTCGCGAACGGCAGCTCCCACTCGAGCGTCTTCGTGAACGGCTCGTTCCAGGTGACCGTCTCGCGGGCGATCCGCTCCCAGAAGCCCTCCGGGTCCCGGGCGGCCTCGTCGTAGAGCGACCCCTGGGCGTTGGCCTGGGCCGTGAACGCGGGATCCGGCGGATAGGTCCGGCCCTCCGCGAGGAGGTTCTCGATCTCGGGACGCTGGTCGACGCTCACGTGGGCCTCTCCTGGCGGGAAGTGCGAGAGGAGCAGCGGGGGTCGCGCTTCGGTCCGGCCATTCTACGCGGGCGGCCGTGGTGCGGCGGTCGGGCGCCTCGTGCGGCGGATCGAGCGAATGGTCAGCCGGTCCGAGCTCTTCGTCCGCGGGGTCGGCCGGCAGCGCTATTCGTCCGCGAGGTCGTCCTGTGAGGGGGCCGCGCCTGCCGGGACCTGGCTCCGGGGATCGGCCGACGCCACGAAGACCTGCCGCGGCCGGGGCAGCTCGATCCCGTGCCGGGCGAACGCCTCGAGGAGGAGCTTCCGGAACTCGCCCCCGGCGGCCCATTGCTCCGAGGCCCGGACCGTGCCGAGGATCTTCAGCGTGATCCCGCGCTCCTCGATCCGCTCGACCCGCTCCACCCGAGGCGGCTCCAGGATCCGGCGCCGCCAGACCGGGTCGGCGGCCATCTGCTTGCCGAGCTCCTCGACGACGCGGATCGCCTCGTCGATGTCGGTCCCGAACGCGACGGTGACGTCCTGGTTGATCCGCGCCCATGTCCGGGTCCGGTTGCTCGCAACCTTGATCTCGCCGTTCGGCACGGTGTGGACGATGCCGTCGAGGTCGCGCAGGGTCGTCCGCCGGAGGCTGAAGTCCTCGACGGTGCCGCTCACCCCGGCCACCGAGATGACGTCGCCCTTCGAGAACTGGTTCTCGATGAGGATCAGGGAGCCGTTCAGGTAGTCCCGGACGAGGCTCTGGGCGCCGAAGCCCACCGCGATGCCGACGACGCCGAGGCCGGCGATGGCCGGACCGATGTCGAGCCCGAGCGCGCTGAGGATCATGATCCCGGCGATCACGACGACGAAGAACCGGATGACGGCGGACCCCAGCCCGTCGAGGGTGTCCATGCGCTTCTTGACCTCGACGGCGGAGAGCTCCTGGGCGGTGCCCTCGGTCGCCTCGCGGTCCATCAGCGCCTTCAGGACGCCGTGGACGAGCAGCTTCGAGACGCGGAACGCGATGTAGGCGACGACGGCGATGACGAGGATGCGGAACCCCGCGACCCGGAGGAACTCGAGGATCGTGCTGAGCGGCGGCTTGTTCGGATCCACGTCGCGATGGTAGCGGGGTCGCGCGGGTGACCTCCGACCCGAAGGCCCGTCTCATCCGCGGCTCAGGCACACGTCCCGGAGGCGCGCTTGCTACGCGAGCAGCCGTCGTGGGCGTGGGCCGGCCCGGCGACCTCCCGTGCGCGGGCATGAGCCACCTTGATCACCGGATGGGGCCCCGCCCGCGTGTCAACGTGGGCCACATCCGCAGGCGAGAGGCGGGAAGCCCTCAACGACGTTGACGTGGCCGTGGCGCGCGGACGCGAGGTGGCGTGGCCGTGGCGCGCGGACGCGAGGCTGCGTGGCCGTGGCGCTGCCCGGCGCGGCGCGTCCGCGCGAGAGTCAGGCGGCGCACGCGGCGCGCGTCGCGGGCCTCAGGAGGCTGCGGCGACCTCCGCCGCGAGGCTGCCCTCGGAGCCGTTGCCGTTCGCGGCCGGCAGCGGAGCCGGCTCGCTCGCGGCGAGCGACGAGTTCGTCAGGGCCTGCGCGAGCGACGGCTGCGCAGCGGTCGAGGAGCCGGTCCCGCCGAGCCGGACGGAGATCGCGGCGGCGGCCTCGCGGGCCTGGGCCGCGAGCTCCGGGATGCGCCGCGGGGTGAGCCGGAAGGCCGGGCCCCAGATGTCGACCGCGGCGATCACGTTGCCGCGGGCGTCGTGGACGGGGGCGGCCACGGCGTTCAGCCCCATCTCGAACTCGCCGAGCGCCGTCGCATAGCCGCGCCGGCGGATCCGGGCCAGCTCCTCGAGGAGCGGCTCGAGCTCGGTGATCGTCCGCTCGGTGTAGCTCACGAGGCCGCGCCGGACGATCCGGAGGACCTCGCGCTCGGCGACGGCCGCCAACAGGACCTTGCCGGACGCCACGCAGTGGAGGGGCGTGGACCGGCCTGTCCAGTCGCCGACCGCGATGAGGTTTGGGCCGTCGGCCTGGGCAACGGTCAGGAGGGCGTCGCCGTCGAGCACGCCGAGGCCGGTGGTCTCGTGCGTCAGCCGGGCCAGGCGCTCCAGCTCGGGCATCGCGATCCCGCGCAGGTCGAGGGTCCGCTCGGCCCGCTCCGCGAGGCGGATCACGACGAGCCCGAGCCGGTACTTGCCGCTCTCGTCGTCCTGCTCCACGAGGCCCCGCTTCTGGAGCGTGGCGAGGAGCCGCGATGCGGTCGACTTGTGGAGACCGAGCCGTCGGGCCAGCTCGGTCACGCCGGCCTCGCCCTGGGAATCGCCCAGGGCCAGCAGGAGGGCCGCGGCCCGGTCGACCGAGCGAACGGCGTTTCCGTCGAGGACCATCGATCTGTCGCTCCTGGTGTGCTGGCGGGGATGGGGGCAGTCGCGCTGATCGGGCGGCGAGAGGCGCCTAGGCGGACCCGATGTCGTGGGAGGCGCCGTCGGCGTGGATGGGGACCTGGCCCCGCGACCGGGCGTCGAGGGCGGCATTCAGGGACTCTTCGAAGATCGACACGATCCGGTCGACGGTGTCGCCGCTGGCATGCGCCTCGCAGACGAACCAGGGCTCGCGGCTGTCCGGCTCGGGCATCGCACCGCGCTGGAGCATGCCGAGCGCGATCGCGTCGTACAGCTCGTGGTCGGAGTTCGCCCAGTCGCGGTACTCCGTCGGGGCCTGTTCGGTGAACATGATCCCGAACATCGGGGCGGCGCCGGTGAAGACGTACGGGATGCCCGTGGGGTTCAGGATCTCGCGGAGGCCGTCCTGGATCCGGAGGCCCGTCGCGTGGATCGTCTCGAGCGCGTTCGTGTCGCGGATGATCTGGAGCGTGGCGACGGCCGCGGCGGCCGCGACCCGGTTGCCCGCGTAGGTGCCGCCATGGCTGACCTTGTCGGGCAGGACCTCCATCACCTCGCGCCGGCCGCCGAACGCGGCCGCCGGATAGCCGTTGCCCATCGCCTTCGCGTAGGTCGCGAGATCCGGCCGGATTCCGAAGTACTCGGCGGCCCCGCCCTTCGCGAACCGGAAGCCGGTCTTCACCTCGTCGAAGATCAGGAGGATCCCGAACTCCTCGGTGAGGGCCCGCATCGCCTGGTGGAAGCCGGGCTGCGGGAGGATGCCCTGGGCGTTGCCGAGGACCGGCTCGACGATGACGGCGGCGATGTCCTCGCCCTGCTCCTCGAACAGGCGGCGGAGGAGGTCGAGATTGTTGTAGCGGGCCGGGACGATCGTATCGGCGACGGCGTCCGGGATCCCCCGGCCCCAGGCGAGGCGGACCGGCCGATCGGCATCGCCGAGCTCGCTCATGTCGTCCGGCGTCACCGAGATCAGGGCGTAGTCGTGGACGCCGTGGTACTGGCCCTCGAACTTCACGATCTTGTTCCGGCCCGTGTAGGCCCGGGCCACGCGCATCGCGTGCATCGTGGCCTCTGTGCCCGAGACCGTCATGCGGGCCATGTCGACCCAACCGGTGAGCTCGCAGATCAGCTCGATCGTGCGGACCTCGTCCTCGCTCGTCAGCGAGAAGCTCACGCCCTTGCGCATCTGCTCGTTGACGTAGTCGTCGACGCGCTCGTCGTTGTGGCCGAGGATCACCGGGCCGTATCCGAGCCGCAGGTCGATGTACTCGTTCTGATCGAGGTCCCAGATCGTCCCGCCCTTGCCCCGATCGATGTAGATCGTGGCGTCGCCCCACGCCCGGAAGTTCGAGTTCGTGCCGCCCGGCAGGTGCTTCAGCGCCCGCTGGTACATGGCCAGCTGGCGGTCACGGCGGAGCGACGGGGTCGTGGTCGCCTGGGCGTCGGTGGTCATCCGGGATCGTCTCCGTGCTGGGGTGGACCATCATGCGCGACGGCTGTTCCGGGTGACGGAACGACGGGCGCTTCATGTTGGCATAGCCGGGTGGTCCGAGTCAACGCGAATCTCGCACGGTTCGGCCAAATTCGGTTCGAATCACGACCTCTTGGGACAAGGACTCTCGCCTGATCGCACCGATCCGGCAACGGCACTCCGCGCTTGGAGCCGGGTCTCCCCGATGGCTGATCGGCTGTCGCCGCGCACCGCGGCCACGCCTCGCACCGCGGCCACGCCGCCGGATGCACTGGTGACTCAGTTCGGTGGCTTGTCCGCACGGCACCCGGCCGATTCCCCGAGATCCGCTCTCTGCCGAGCGCGTCCGGGCCGGATGCGATGCACCACTGACTCGCGGCACCGTGCCGGCTGCGAAACGCCGGCATCCGTTGATCCTCAGCAAAGCGGGGCGTGCTATCCACCGTCGATGGCCGCCCGGAACCCCAACCCATCCGCGCTGGCGTCTGCCGTCGGCGGCATGTATCGGAACGCCCGGAGGACACTGGGCTTGTCGCAACGTGACCTGGAGGCCCGGACCGGCGTCTCTCAGAGCGCGCAGTCCCGCTTCGAGCGCGGCCTGTCGAGCGCCGTCGACCTCGCCGCGATGGAGCGACTCGCGCTCGCCCTGGGTGCCCGCCCGAGGTTCGCGCTCGACACGCCCTTCCTCGCCGACCGGGCGGCCCAGCGCGATCTCGTCCATGCGCGGTCGACGGGATTCGTGGCCGCCCGACTCCGGCGCGCCGGCTGGGTGGTGGACACGGAGGTGCAGATCGACGGTTCGTTCGGGCCGGGATGGATCGATGTCCTCGCGTTCCAGCCCGCTTCGGGTTGCCTCCTGGTCGTCGAGGTCAAGACGGAGCTCATGGACGTCGGGCGAGTGCAGCGGACGCTCGGCTGGTACGGGAGTCGGGCGATGGCGGCCGCTCGGAGTCGGGGGTGGAGACCTGATTGGACGCAGGCCTGCCTGCTCGTCCTTGCCACGGACGCGGTGGATCGCGCGCTCCAGGGCAATCGGATCTTCATCAGGGAGGCGTTCCCGATGCGGGCAGCCGCGCTGGCGGAGATCGTGGCTGGCCAGGCTGGACCTGCCTCTGGCGAGCGCGCACTGGCCATGATCGATCCGCTCAGCCGCCGCCAGCGGTGGCTGCGCCCGACGCGGCTCGACGGTCGAACGTCGCGGGCGCCGCACCCCGACTACGCGGCCGTCGCGCGACGCATGACGGTGCGCCGTTCCGGCCGTTCCGGATCGGCGGGTTGATGCACCTGCGACTCGGATCGGCCGCCCGCGTGCATGCCACGAGCGCGGTTCGGGCCGAATCTGACCGGTGCCGAGCTCGTCCGCCCCCGATCCGATGCACGGGCGACTCACGGCATCGGTCACCACCGCGACTGGCCGGGTCGGCGACGGACCGGGTGGGCGACGGACCTGGTCGGCGACGGACCGGGTCGGCGACGCCCCGGCGACCGGCGAGCGACCGGGTTCGCGACGGGCCGGGTCCGCGACGGGCCGGATGGCGACGCGGGCTCGGGCTAGGATCGGGTGATGTCAACCGGCAACCCCGATCCGGCCGACGCGATCAGCTACTGGCTCGCGGCGTCGCCGGCCGGTCCGGCCCGGCCGCCGCTCGCCGGTGACGGCGAGACGGACGTCGCGATCGTCGGAGCCGGGTTCACGGGCCTCTGGACCGCGCTCGCCCTGACGGCGACGGATCCCTCGATCCGGGTCACGATCCTGGAGGCGGAGTCGGTCGGGTTCGGGGCGAGCGGCCGGAACGGCGGCTTCTGCCAGGCGTCGCTCACCCACGGCCTCGCGAACGGGATCCGCCACTTCCCCGAAGAGGTCCGTTTCCTCGAGGCGGAGGGGATCGCCAACCTCGCGGCACTCGTCGCGTTCACGCGCGAGCACGGGATCGACTGCGACCTCGAGGAGACCGGCGATCTCAGCGTCGCCGACCAGGCGTACCAGGTGGACGAGTTCAAGGCCTGGGTCGACGAGGCGGCCGAGTACGGCGAGGAGCTCGTGTTCCTCGATCGCGAGGCGGTCCGGGCCGAGGTCCACTCGCCGATCTGGGAGGCCGGGCTCTACCAGCCGCCGGGCCGGGGCGTCCTCGTCGATCCGGCGAAGCTCGCCCGCGGACTGGCTCGCGTCTGTGAGGAGCGCGGCGTCGCGATCCGCGGGCGGAGTCGGGTGCGCGGGGTCGAACGCCGGGCGGGCGGCGTCCGGCTCGTCACCGAGGCCGGCGCGATGCTCGACGCGGACCACGTCGTCGTCGCCACGTCCGCCTATTCCGGCTGGCTCCGCCGCCTCTCGACGCACTTCGTCCCGGTCTACGACTACGCCCTCGTGTCGGAGCCGTTGACGCCCGAGCAGCGCAAGTCGATCGGCTGGAAGCGCCGCCAGGGCATGTCCGACGCGAACAACCAGTTCCACTACTTCCGGCTGACGGCCGACGACCGGATCCTCTGGGGTGGCTACGACGCGATCTATTACCCGAACAACGGCGTCGGGCCGGGGTTCGACCGGCGGCCGGCGACCTTCGAGAAGCTCGCCGCGCAGTTCCGGCGGGCGTTCCCGCAGCTCGACGACCTCCGGTTCCCGTACCGCTGGGGCGGGGCGATCGACACGACCTCGCGGTTCACGGTCACGTTCGGCCAGGCGATGGGCGGCCGGCTGACGTACGCCCTCGGGTACACGGGCCTCGGCGTGGGGGCCAGCCGTTGGGCCGGCGGCGTCATCCGCGATCTCGTCCTCCGCCCGGACTCGGAGCTGCTCCGACTGCGCTTCGTCCGGAGCCGGCCGTTCCCGTTCCCGCCGGAACCCCTCCGCTCGCTGGCCGTGAACGCGGTCCGCCACGAGCTGGATCGAGCGGATCGGAACGAAGGCCGGCGGGGCATCCTGCTGCGAACCCTCGACGCCCTGGGCATCGGCTTCGACAGCTAGCCGGCGGCCGGCACGCCAAGGGCCGGCACACCACGGGGGGCCGAGCGCCCAGGGCGAGCGAGCTACGCCGGCGTGGCCACCCAGATCGGCAGCTCGCGCGACAGCGTGGCCAGCGGCAGCGAACCGTGACCGAGCACCTGGTCATGGAACTCGCGCAGGTCGAACCGTGATCCGTCGCGGGTCGCGATCTCGCCCCGCAGCCGCTCGATCTCCCGGCAGCCGATCATGTAGGTCAGCGCCTGGCCCGGCCACGCGATGTAGCGGTCGGTCTCGATCGTCGCGTCCGTCTCGGACAGGCCGGCCTCGAGCAGGAAGTCGATCGACTGCTGGCGCGTCCAGCGCAGCGCGTGGAGGCCGGTGTCGACGACCAGGCGGGCCGCCCGCCAGGCGACCGCGTCGAGCATCCCGAACCGCTCGGCGTCATCGCGGAACAGGCCCATCTCGTCGGCGAGCT
>DATBGP010000431.1:0-2847 GCA_036557925.1 Candidatus Limnocylindrales bacterium
TACTGCGTCCCGGCCGCAACGTCGGCCGCGATCTCGACGCCCTCGTTCATCGGACCCGGATGCATCACGAGCGCGTCGGCGCGGGCCAGGGCCAGGCGCTCGCGCGTCAGCCCGTAGCGCGCCGCGTACTCGCGCAGCGAGGGCAGCAGCCCCGACGCCATCCGCTCCTTCTGGATCCGGAGCGCCATCACCGCGTCGGCGTCCCGGAGCGCCTCGTCGATCGACGACGTGACATGGAACCGCCGCCCGTCGGCCGCGCCGCGCTCCGCCCAGGCCTCGAATCCGCGGAGGAGCGTCGCCGGGCCGCACAGCCAGAGCTCGGCGCCGGCGGCGGTCAGCGTCCAGATGTTCGAGCGCGCGACGCGGGAGTGCAGGACATCGCCGAGGATCGCGATCTTTCGCCCCGCGAGCGAGCCGTCGGCGAATCGCTGTCGCAGCGTGTACAGGTCGAGGAGCGCCTGGGTCGGGTGGGCGTGCCAGCCGTCGCCGCCGTTCAGGACGGAGCCCGAGAACGTCTCGGCCGCGAGGTACGGCGCGCCCGAGACCGCATGACGGATGACCAGCATCTGCGCCCCGAGCGCCTCGACCGTCTTCACCGTGTCGACCAGCGACTCGCCCTTCGCCACCGAGGACGTCGACGCGGCGATGTTCACGACATCCGCCGAGAGGTTCTTCGCCGCGACCTCGAAGGAGACCCGCGTCCGCGTGGACGCCTCGTAGAAGAGGATCGTCACGTTCCGGCCACGGAGCGCCGGAACCTTCGCGATCGGCCGCCCGAGGACCTCGCGCATCGCGTCCGTCGTCCGCATGACGAGCTCGATGTCGTCCCACGAGAGGACGTCGACGTCGAGGAGGTGGCGATGGCGCCAGGCGACGGGCTGCTCGTCGGGCGGCGAATCGACGATCGGGACCGCGATCGGCGCGGCATCGGCCTCGCGCTCGCGACCCGCCACCGTCATCCGACCGGCGCCGCCACGGGCTCGATCGCGCGGTCGATCAGGACCGCGTCCTCGCCGTCGACCTCGTCCAGGTGGACCTTCACGACCTCCTCGCGCGAGGTCGGCACGTTCTTGCCGACGTGGTCCGCCCGGATCGGCAGCTCGCGATGGCCGCGATCGACCAGCACGGCCAGGCGGATCGCCTGTGGCCGGCCGAAGTCGACGAGGGCGTCCATCGCCGCCCGGATCGTCCGGCCGGTGTAGAGGACGTCGTCGACGAGAACGACCGTCGAGCCGTTCAGGTCGAACGGGAGGTCCGTGCCCTTCACGACCGGCTGCTGGGCGACGAGCGACAGGTCGTCCCGGTAGAAGGTGATGTCGAGAGCGCCGACGGGGATCGCCGTCGACTCGTTCTCGGCGATCGCCTCGGCGATCCGCCGCGCGAGCGGGACGCCCCGACGCTGGATCCCGACGAGGGCCAGCCCGGACGTGCCGGCCTGCTTCTCGACGATCTCGTGGGAGATGCGGATCGTCGCCCGACGGATCTCGTCCGCGGTCATGATCTGCCGGCCGCTCATCGCTCCTTCCCGGGCCTCACTGGGCGCTCAAGCGGCCTCTCGGGCCGACCGAAGGTGGTCCGAAGCATACCGAATGTGGCGAGCCGACCCAGGCACCGCACGCGACTGCGTTCGTCGCGGATGGGCGGCGCTGGCAAGGCGCCGGGGAGCAGCGGAGCGAGCGCACTTCCAGGGCCCGCGAGCGAGGACCGCAGCGGCCAACGCAGTCCAGCGTCGTCCAGGCGCGACAGCCGGAAGTCCCGACTCAGTACACCGAGACGGTGACCCAGGCGGTGCCCGACCACGACGGGCAGCCGCACACGTCGAAGAAGTCGGGGGTGTAGAGATCGATGACGCGGTTCTTGCTCGAGGCGACCGGGCCGTAGTCGTTCACGACCCGTTCGACGCAGCCGCCCGGGCCGCACACGATGATCGTCGTGCCGCGCGGAAGCCGCATCGCGGTGGTCCCATTGCCGTAGAAGGTCGCATAGCCGCTGACCTTGTACCGCGGCGGCTTCTGCGCCGAGCCGCTGTGGGCGCCTGGCAGCTCGACCTTCGGCCGGCTGATCTTCGGGGCGGGCGGGCCCGAGCCGGGCTCCGTGAAGATCGTGGAGTCGTCGACGAGGCCGGCCGATTCGTACGTGGAATCGAACGACTCGGCGAGCTGCTCCGCCGTCGCGAACGCCGGGACCTGGACCGACTGGAACGCCGCCGGATCCACGACGGAGGCGGGCGTAGGGCCTGCGGATCCGGCGATCCCCGGCAACGCGACCAGGGCGAGGGCGGCGGTGAGCGCCGCGCCTGCGACCAACCTGGAGGGTCGCATGAGTGATCCGCGGACGATACCGCAAATGAGGGAGACGCGAGACCCGCCGGACCACCGGGCGCACCTCGCAACTCGCGGCCGCGGACGGGCGGGGGCGCCGGTGCGCGAGCTACCGGATGACGATGACCTTGTCGGGGAGCGTCTCGACGGTTCCGGCGCCCTGGTCCGTCCAGGCGAGGACGAGGATGCGGCCCGTGCCCGAGCCGTCCGTCCCGGGCTCGGCCCAGACGAGCTTGCCGTCGGAGATCGAGAACCCGGCAGTCGCGCGCTGCGCGTCGAGGAGCGGCTTCTTCAGGTCGACGCGACCATTGAACGGATCGACGTCATACAGGCTCAGCGACCCGACGGTCGGATCGTCCGGATCGGCGATCCAGACCGCGAGCTTCGTGCCGGTGGAGTCCCAGCGCGCGTCCCAGTCGGACATCGCGCCCGACCGGATCGTCGTCTCGTGCCGGTTGGCCTCCTGATCGCCGTTCAGCGGGGTCGCTTCCGGACTGCCGCTCGCCGCGACATCGCCGGTCGCCCA
>DATBGP010000432.1:0-2888 GCA_036557925.1 Candidatus Limnocylindrales bacterium
AGCCGGGTGACGACGCCGCCCTCCTGGTCGACCGCGATGACGATCCCGCGGGATCCGGCAGCCGCCCGCAGGCTCGCGGTCAGGCGCTTGACCTGCGCGGGCGACGTGACGTTCCGGGCCTTGCCCGTCAGCTGGTCGCGGTCGAACAGGATCACGCCGCCGAGGCCGTCGTCGCGGAGCGCGGTCCGGAGCCATGGCGCCGCGTCGAGGGTCGCGCCCCGGAAGCCGACGACGAGCAGGCCCGCGATCTGGCGACGCAGCGCGGCATCCGGCGACCCCGATGACGACGGAGCGGGCGAGCCTGCCGCCGACGATGACGGCACGGCCGACGGGACAGGCGTGGCGGACGGTCCGGCCGATGGTGGGAGCGACGGCGCGGGCGAGCCGGACCCGGCGGGCGGGACAGTCGAACCCGACGGCGACGGCCCCGAGCCGCAGGCCGCGAGGAAGGCCGCCAGCCCGCCGAGCGCCGCCGCCCGCAGCACGTCCCGACGCGTCAGGAGGGGCAGGGACGGCGGCGCGGCGAGGTCGGTCGATCGATCGGTCATGTTGGTGGGACGGTCGGGAGCATCACCCGGAACCACGTCCGACGGTATCGTGCCGCACGAACGATCCGCGGGTTCGTCATCGACCCTCCACGCTTCCTCCACATTCGGGGGCGAGGATCGTCACGCCGGCGGCCCGTCGCCGCCCGCCTCCCGTCCTCATCCGCATCCCAGGAGCCACGATGGAGCCGATCATCCAGGTCCAGGACCTGGTCAAGCAGTACCGGAAGTCCGACCACCCGGCCGTCGACGGCATCAGCTTCGACGTCCGTCCCGGCGAGCTCTTTGCCTTCCTCGGCCCGAACGGCGCCGGGAAGACGACGACGATCTCGATCCTCACGACGACGCTGGCGAAGACGTCCGGCGTGGTCCGGATCGCCGGCCACGATCTCGATCGCGACGCGACCGCCGTCCGCCGCAGCATCGGGATCATCTTCCAGAACCCCAGCCTGGACCTCCACCTGTCGGGGGAGGAGAACATCCGGCTCCACGTCGCCCTCTACGGCCTGTACGGCTACAAGCCGTTCTACCGGCTGATGCCGGCCGAATACCGGCAGCGCGTCGAGGAGCTGGCCGACGTCGTCGGCCTGCGCGACGACATCCGCCGCCCGCTGAAGACCTACTCGGGCGGGATGAAGCGCAAGCTCGAGATCATCCGGAGCCTGATGCACCGGCCGGGCGTGCTGTTCCTCGACGAGCCGACCTCGGGGCTCGACCCGGTGAGCCGGCATTCGCTCTGGGAATACCTGCTTCGCGCCCGCGCCGCGGACGGCACGACGATCTTCCTGACCACTCACTACCTCGACGAGGCGGAGGTCGCCGATCGCGTCTGCGTCATCGACCACGGCCGGATCGCGATGATGGGCACGCCGGACGAGATGAAGGCGACGCTGCTGGAGCGATCGATCGAGCTCGATGCGGTCGATCGGCCGGCCCTGCTCGCGGAGCTCGCAACGCTCGGCCTCCAGCCCGTCGTCCAGGACACGGGCCTCGTCCGGGTCGCCTACGACGACACCACGGCCCAGTCGATCATCGGCCGGATCTCGACGCCCCTGACGACGCTCCGGGTCCACGACCCGAGCCTCGAGGAGGCCTACGTCGAGCTGCTCCGATCGAGCGATCCGGACGTCGACGTCGAGGAGGTGGCGGCATGACCGCGACGACGATCCCCGCGACCGCCGCCCGGACCGGCATCCGCGGCCGCTTCGCCCGCGAGGTGAACGCGACCTTCGCGATCGCCTGGCGGGAGATCCTCCGGGCGATCAAGAGCCCGCTGTCGATCGCCTTCACGGTGATCTTCCCGGTCATCTTCATCGGGATCATGGGCGGGAGCATCTCCCAGAACCTGAGCGGCGCGCTCCCGTACGCCTACCTGCCGTTCATGCTCATCGGGATGATCGCGAACACGATGTACCAGGGGACGATCACGGGGGTGACGAACCTGGTCGAGGAGCGCGAGAACGACTTCACCGCCGAGCTCTTCGTCGCCCCGATCTCGCGCTACAGCGTGCTGCTCGGAAAGATCGTCGGGGCGGGCATCGCCTCGCTGATCGCCCTCGTCGGGATCATCGCGATGGTCTTCGTGATGCAGATCCCGATGAACTTCGGCGACCTGCTCCGGGTGATGGCGCTGGCGCCGATCCTCGCCCTCGCGGGCGGCGCGCTGGGCGTCTTCTTCATCGGCTTCGTGCACGACCCGAAGACCGCCGGCGCCGGCGTCGCGCTCCTGATCTTTCCGCAGATCTTCCTGTCCGGGGCGTTGATCCCCGTGGCGAACTCGACCGGGATCCTCGGCTTCCTCGCGAAGCTGATGCCGATGACCTACTCGATCGATCTCGCCCGGAACATCTTCTATGCGGGCAAGCCGGAGGCGGCGTTCACGGTGCTCCACCCGTTCTGGCTGGACCTGGCGATCACGGCCGCCTTCTTCCTGGTGTTCACGGTCGTCGGCACGTACTTCTTCGTCCGCTCCGACCGGAACCGGTAGGAGACGATCCGGGTCGGTCGCCGGGACCTGGTCGCCATCTCCGGCGGCAGCCCGAGCACGGCCGAGCCCGATGCGTGACGGCTCCGCCGTCGAATACCCCGACGGCTCCGCCGTCGGGGTATTCACCTGTGCATCGGAACCCGGCGGAGCGAGCGTGGCAGGGCCTCGAAACCGGGCAATTCGGCTGGGCGCCGTGCACGCAGGACGCGGGATCGATGCACTGGTGACTCACGAGCCAGGGCGGACGATCCGGGGCGCGGGGGCGCGGGGGCGCGGGGGCGCGGGGGCGCGGGGGCGCGGGGGCGCGGGGGCGCGGGGGCGCGGGGGCGCGGGGGCGCGGGGGCGCGGGGGCGCGG
>DATBGP010000433.1:0-2435 GCA_036557925.1 Candidatus Limnocylindrales bacterium
GGTCTCGATCCGGGCAACGGGCAAGCCGGTGGGACTGCTCGTCTGGGCCGGACGTCACGCCTGGGTGATGAGCGGCTTCGAGGCGACCGCGGACCCGGCCCGGACCTCTCGCTTCCAGGTGACGCGGGCCATCGTGATGGACCCGCTCTACCCGTACGGCTCCAGCCGCTGGGGCGCCAGCCCGAAGCCGCGCCAGGCGATCACGCCGGCGACGCTCGGCAGGCAGTTCGTGCCGCGGCGCCAGGGGACCTGGGCCGGGGCCGTCGTGGGGACGGAGGGCGCAGCCACGATGAACGCCCTCGCCGGCAAGTACGTCCTCGTCCTGCCGTTCGAACCGGTCCAGCTCGCCCGGCACCGGTCGATCGCGATCTGACGAGCGCCGGAGCGAGATCGCCGGACCAGCGCGCAGCGTCCGGACGCGTGCGCTGCGCTACCGTCAGGGCATGACGAAGATCCCCCTGATCCTCGACGTCGACACCGGCATCGACGACTCCCTCGCCCTCCTCTACGCCGCCGCGACGCCGGACGCCGAGATCATCGCCGTGACCTGCGTCGGCGGGAACGTCGACGCCCGACAGGTCGAGCGGAACACCCGGGCCGTCCTGGAGCTCGCCGGCCGGACCGATGTCGAGGTGGCCCTCGGACGCGAGCGGCCCCTCGTGCGCCCGGTCGAGACGACCCCCGAGACCCACGGGCCGCAGGGCCTCGGCCACGCCGAGCTGCCGCCGCCGAGCCGGCCGCTGAGCGATCGTCACGCGGCGGATCTCTTCATCGAGGAGGCCCGGCGGCGTCCCGGCGAGATCACCCTGGTCACCTGCGGACCGCTGACGAACCTCGCCGTGGCGCTCCTGCGCGAGCCCGCGCTGCCGCGGCTCCTGAAAGGCTGGGTCCTGATGGGCGGCGCGTACCGCCACCCCGGCAACACCGCGCCGACCACCGAATGGAACATCCACTGTGATCCGGACGCCGCGAAGATCTCGTTCGCCGCCTGGGGCGAGTCCGCGGTGGCGAACGACCATCCCCTGCCGGTGGCGCTCGGCCTGGACGTCACCGAGAAGGCGAAGATCCTGCCGGAGCACGTGGTCGCCCTCGCGAAGGCCGCCGGGAGCACCCCGGACGACTCGATCGCGCTGGGCCGTGGCGAGGAACCCATGCGGGCCACGCGTTCGGTCGCGAGCAATCCGATCGTCCGCTACGTGGCGGACGCGCTCCGCTTCTACATGGAGTTCCACGCCCACTACGACGGCTTCTACGGCGCGTTCATCCACGACCCGCTGGCGGTCGCGGCGGCCCTCGACCCGGGGCTGATCACGACCCAGGCCGTCGCGGTCGACGTGGAGCTCGGCGGGACGCTCACGACCGGTGAGACCGTGACCGACTGGCGCGGCGTCTGGGGCCGCCCGCCGAACCTCGGCGTCGCGATCGACGCCCGGGCCGACGAGTTCCTCCGGCGGTTCGTGGAACGCGTCGGACGGCTGGCGGCCGCCCGCGCGACGTAGCACACTAGGGCCGGAGGGCGGGCCCGGGCCGTCGGAGGCGGCGACCGGCGGGCCGGAAGTCGGAGGACTCAACGCATGGCGTCCAGCTGGGTTCGCGCGCTCGTCGGACTCGTGGCGTTCGTGGTCACCCTCGTGATCGGGGTCAACCTGGCCGGGAACATCGACCTGACGCCGGACGAGAACACGGGCGTGCCGGTCGGGTTCAACACCGTCATCGCGATCCTGCTGGCCGGGCTGATCGTCGGCCTCGTCGCCTACGCGGTCACCGAATACGCCCAGACGCGCCGCCTCGAATCGATCTCGTCCCAGTTCGACACGCGGGTGATCGTCCTGATCCCGATCGCGATCGCGATCAACATCATCCTGGGCCAGACGGTCTCGGCCGCGCTGAAGGTGCCGATCTACCTCGACTCGATCGGGACGATCCTCGTCGGCGTCCTCGCCGGACCGATCGCCGGCGCCCTCACGGGCGGCCTCGCGAACCTGATCTGGACCTACGTCCTGCCGCCACCGCTCCAGTCGGCGTATGCCGCGCCGTTCTTCATCGTCGCCGTCGAGATCGGCCTGCTCGCCGGAATCTTCGGCCGCCTCGGATTCTTCCGGAGCCGGCCGGACACGCCGACCAGCCGCCTCTCGATCGGCGCGCTGATCGTGATCGCCGTGATCCTCGTCATCGGGGTCTACGGCTTCATCCCGTTCTATTCGAACGGCTACACGTTCTTCAATCCGGACGCCGATGCGGGGACGTTCTTCGTGGTCCTCGGCTGGGCCGTCGCCGTGCTGCTGGTCCTGGCCGTGATCGCGCTGCTCGCGCTCCTGTTCGTCCGGCGCGATCTCGGCGCCGCCTACGTGTTCATCGCCGGGCTGATCTGCGGGATCGT
Organism: Candidatus Limnocylindrales bacterium; assembly: GCA_036557925.1. GTDB lineage: Bacteria > Chloroflexota > Limnocylindria > Limnocylindrales > CSP1-4 > CF-46. Next base: position 2,381 of record DATBGP010000433.1, read on the forward strand.
GTCGGCGATCATCTCCGCGCCGATCTCGGCGATCGTCTTCGGCGGCGTCACGGGC
>DATBGP010000434.1:0-4237 GCA_036557925.1 Candidatus Limnocylindrales bacterium
GTCCATCTCGACCTCCGTTCGGAGGAGGCGGTCCGGGCCGCGTTCCAGGGAGCCCGCCGCGAGAGTCGCAGCGGCGACCTCGTCGTCGAGAGCTACGTCGCCGGCAACGACTACCGCTGTCTCGTGATCGGCGGCAAGGTCGCCGCCATCGCGGAGCGCGTTCCCGCCAGCGTCACGGGCGACGGCGAGCACACCGTCCGCCAGCTCGTCGACGTCGCGAATGCCGACCCGCGCCGCGGCATCGGCCACGAGAAGGTCCTCACGCGCATCAAGGTCGACGAGGCCGCCGAGCAGCTCGTCCGCGACCAGGGCTTCGGGCTGGACGACGTCCCGCCGACCGGCACGTTCGTGAAGCTCGCCCTGACCGGCAACATGTCGACCGGCGGCACGTCGATCGACCGGACGATCGAGGCTCACCCGGACAACGTCGAGATCGCGGAGACGGCGGCCCAGATCATCGGCCTGGACATCGCCGGCATCGACTTCATCTGCCCCGACATCGCGACGCCCGTCCGGGAGACCGGCGGCGCGATCGTCGAGGTGAACGCGGCGCCCGGCTTCCGGATGCACACCCACCCGACCGAGGGCGAGCCCCAGTACGTCGCCCGGCCGGTGATCGACAACCTCTTCCCGCCGGGCAGCCCGTCGCGGATCCCGATCATCGCGGTGACCGGGACGAACGGGAAGACGACCACCGTCCGGATGATCGCCCACATCCTGAAGCTGAAGGGCAAGCGGGTCGGGATGACCTCGACCGACGGCATCGTCATCGATGGCCGGCTGATCAAGAAGGGCGACATGTCGGGGCCGAAGTCGGCCCAGATGGTCCTGCAGAACCCGACGGTCGACACGGCGGTCTTCGAGGTGGCCCGCGGCGGGATCCTGCGGGAGGGTCTCGGCTACGACCGCAACGACGTGGCCGTCGTGACGAACATCACCGGCGACCACCTGGGCCTCGGCGGGATCGACACGATCGGCCAGCTGGCGAACGTCAAGGGCGTGATCGTCGAGGCGGTGCCGCGCTCCGGGACTGCGGTCCTGAACGCCGACGACTCGCACGTCTACCGGATGGGCCGCCATTCCGCCGGCCGGGTCGTCCTCTTCAGCATGGCGACCGAGAAAGGCGAGGACGGCTACGACCGGGTCGACGGGCATACCTCGCGCGGCAACGCCGCGTTCGTCCTCCAGCCCGGACCGGAGGGCGAGCTGGTCGTGCTCCGCCACGGGCCGCGGACGATGCCGGTCCTCTACACCCACCTGATTCCGGCGACGTTCGGCGGCCGGGCGCGGATGAACGTCGCGAACGCGCTGGCCGCGGCCGCGGCGGCGTGGGCGGCCGGAGCCCACCTCCACGACATCCGGCAGGGCCTCCGGACGTTCTCGACCTCGTTCTTCCAGGCGCCGGGCCGGCTGAACCTGCTCGACGTCGGCGGCGTCCGGGTCGTCATCGACTACTGCCACAACGTCGACGGGATGCGGCAGCTGGCCGATTTCGTCGGTCGGATGATGACCGAGCCGCAGTCGAAGGCCGGACGGATCGGCCCGCGATCGAACGGTCACGCCCGGAGCGGGCGGGCGATCGGGGTCATCGGGATCCCCGGCGACCGGCGTGACGACGACCAGCGCGAGTACGGCTCGATCGCCGCGGGCGCGTTCGACGAGATCATCGTCCGCGAGGACAAGAACCTCCGCGGGCGGGCGCCGGGCGTCTCGGCGGGGAACGTCGTGGAGGGCGTGCGCTCCGCGCGGGCCTCCGGGGCGCGGGCGACGCGCGCGGAGAAGATCCTCGACGAGCTGACCGCCGTCCGGACGGCGCTCCGGCGAGCGGCGCCCGGCGACCTGGTCGTCTGCTGCGTCGACGACGCGATCGCGGTCTACCGCGAGGCGATGGGGGCGGCCGGGTCCGCGCGCGGGACGACGGCGTTCGCGGATCCGGGCGAGCTCGAAGCCCCGGAGGGATGAGCCGGCTCGCCGGCCTGTCCCGGGCGGCGGTCGAGGCGGTCCTGGACGAGCGTGACTTCTCGGGGGTCGTCCACGTCGTCGGCGACGCGGACGAGGTGCCCTTGACGCTCAAGCGCGGCCTGGCCGACCGGGCGAACGAGATCCCGAACACGATCGCGACGCGGTTCGCTGCTGCCTCGGTCAGCAAGCTCGTCACCGGGATGACCGTCGCCCGGCTCGTGGACGCCGGCACGATCGCCTGGTCCGCGCGCTACGCGGCCCTCGTTCCCGCGGAGTGGCGACCGCCGGCGATGGATCCGTCGGTCACGCTCCACCAGCTGCTGACGCACACATCCGGGTTCGGCGACTACTTCGACGAGGAGGGTGCCGAGCCGTACGAGGCGATCTGGACGCGAACCCCGGCGACGACGATCCGCGGCCCGAAGGACTTCTGGCCGCTGCTCCGCGACCTGCCTCAGCTGGTGCCGCCGGGAACGCGGGGCGTCTACGACAACGGGACGTTCGTGCTCGTCGGGATCGCGCTCGAAGAGGTCTCCGGCCTCCGCTTTCCGGAGCTCGTGTCGCGCGAGGTCTTCGAGCCCCTCGGGATGGCCGACAGCGGCTTCTGGGCGCTGGACGACATCCTCCCGCGACTCGCGGTGGGCTACCTGCCCCCTGAGGAGGGCGCATTGCCGGGCTCGCGGGGGGAGCGGTGGCGGACGAACGTCCATGCGGTTCCCGCGATGGGCGGGCCCGATGGCGGCGTCCAGGTCACGGCGCCGGACCTCGTTCGACTCCTCGACGGGCTGTTCGGCCGCGGCGACGGTTCGTCGTTTCTCTCCGCGGCGACGCGGGCGCACCTGATCGGCCCGCATGCCGATGACGGCGACGACTTCCGGTTCGGCTGTGGCGTGCTCCACGTGGGCGAGGGGCCGTCCACGCGCTTCGGCCACACCGGCGAGGACCCCGGTGCGAGCGCCCGGGCGTGGGTCTACCCGGCGACGGGGGAGCGGGTCGCGGTCCTCTCGAACGTCACCGATGGCGGCGGCGACGTGACCCGCCGCATCGACGCGCTCCTCGCCGCGATCCCCGGCTGAGCTCGATGCGTCGAGCGTGGCTGCTCCGGATGCGCGGGCTCGATCTCCTGGGCCTGATCGGCCGGCGACGGCGGTCGACCCTCAGCGTCGGGGCCGCGTCTGCATCCGGGGGATGAGCGTCGTGAGCTCGGTGGCGATGTCGACCGGTCGGGCTCCGAGCTCGGCCAGCAGCGCGAACACCTCCTCGCGCTCCTCGTGGCACATCAGGACGATCACCCGCGGGCTGTCCGGGCGCGAGGCGCCGTCGCTCCGGGCCAGCTCGCCACGGAGAGCCGCCGTCTCCGACTCGTAGACCGTGACGTCGCCGGTCGCCCGCCCGGAGGATCGGATCCCGGCCAGAATCTCGCCGACCGTCGACTCGCGACTCCGGCCGCGGAGGTACTTCAGCGTCTCCTTGATCGCGACCCGCTGCGCCCGGTGGCCCGCGATCTTCCCGATGCCACGGAGCGTGTCGTCGGGTCGATCGCCCGCCGTCCCCACGATCGCCGTGATCGGCGCCGCGCGTCCGGCCGCTCCGCCGGCGATGCCCTCGGCGACGTCGAGGACGGCGCTGACGCCCGCCTCGTTGTGGGCGAAGTCGACGATGACGATCCGTGACCCGAGCCGGAAGAGGTTCAGGCGGCCCGGCGACCGCTCCGACGACGGCTGGAAGTCGGCGAGGCCGTCGCGCAGCTGGGCGAGGGTCACCCCGAGACCGCGGGCCGCGCCGGCCGCGGCGAGCGCGTTCGCGACGTTGTGCCGGGCGAGGCCGCCGAGCGTGATCGGCACCCGTTCGACCTCGATGATCCGGTGCTCGTGGTCCGGACCGTCCAGCTCCATCAGCCAGCCGTCGCGGAGGACGTAGCCGCGCCCGCCGCCCGCCACGATCCGCCGGACCGCGGCCGCTCCGCGCGCCCCGCCGATCGAGAAGAGCGCGACCTTCGCCCGGACCCGGCGAGCCACCGCCCCGACGAGCGGATCGTCCGCGTTCAGCACGGCCCAGCCGCCCTCCCGCGTCGCCCGGGCCACCGTCGACTTCACCTCGGCCAGCTCCGGCAGGGTGTGGATCCCCTGGAGGTCGAGATGGTCCGACGAGACGTTCGTCAGCACGGACGCGTCGTTGGACTCGTAGCCCATGCCGCGCAGGACGAGGCCGCCGCGGGCCGTTTCGAGGACGGCCACGTCCAGGTCGGACCGCTCGAGGATCTGCCAGGCGCCGC
>DATBGP010000435.1:0-5162 GCA_036557925.1 Candidatus Limnocylindrales bacterium
ATCAGCCCCGGCGGTTGACAGACGGTTCTTTGGGCTTGTCTCGGACCCTCACGTGCGTCTGAACGTGCAGGTGGCACACATCGAGAAACCGGCCCGTTGAAGCGGCCGGAACGCGCCGGTCGCCGGAACAGCGCCGGTCGAAGCGGGCGGCCGGAACGCGCCCGTCGAAGCGGCCGGAACAGCGCCGGTCGAAGGGGTCGGAACGCGCGTTCGCGGATGCGCTATGCTGCGAGCCTTGGACCAGCCGACTATGCCAATGGCCGCCGAGACTGTCCGGACCGCCCGTCCGCGCGCTGGCTCCTTCACGGCGCCCGCCGCGCTCGTCTGGACCGCGATCCTCATCCTCTACGTCGTCTGGGGCTCCACCTACCTCGGCATCCGCGTCGCGGTCGAGACGATCCCGCCGTTCGTCCTCGCGGCGAGCCGCTTCGTTCTGGCCGGGACGATCATGCTCGTGGCCGTCAGCCTCGCCCGGCGGGGCTCCCTGCCCTTCCCCACGCGACGCCAATGGCGCGACTCGCTGATCATCGGGACCCTGCTGATGGGCGGGGGCATGGGGGCCGTGGCCTGGGGCGAGCAGACCGTCCCGTCGGGGATCGCCGGCGTCCTGATCGCGATGATGCCGGCCTGGGTGGCCGTGTTCGGTCGCGTCTTCTTCAACGAGCGCCTTCCCCGGACCGCGGTCGTCGGGATCGTCACCGGGATGTTGGGCGTCGTCCTCCTCGTCGGCACGGGCGTCGCCGTCGATCGATCGCTCGACCCGGCCGGCGTCGCGGCCCTCGTCGTCTCGCCCATGGCCTGGGCAGCCGGCTCGATGTTCGCGGCCCACCGGGCCGACCTGCCGAAGGATCCCTTCGTCACCACCGGGATGCAGATGCTGACAGGCGGCCTCGTCCTCGCGGTCCTGTCCGTCGTCACGGGCGAGCTCGCCGCGTTCGATCGGGCCGCGGTCAGCCAGTCCTCGGCGATCGCCTTCGTCTACCTGACCGTCGTCGGGAGCCTCGTCGCGTTCACGGCATACGCCTGGGTGCTCCGCCACGCGCCGCTGCCGCTCATCGCGACGTATGCGTTCGTCAACCCGGTCATCGCCGTCTGCCTCGGCTCGTTGATCCTGGACGAGCCCATCACCCCGGTGCAGCTCGTCGCGGGCGGCGTGATCGTCCTGGGCGTCGCCCTGATCATCCTCGCCCGGAGCCGGATGGCGCCGGCCGACGATCGATCCCATGGCGAGAACGTTCGAACGACCGGCCGGACCGACGAGCCCGCGACCGTCTGATCCGCCCGAAGCCGCGCGCGACCGGGCCCGTCAGGACGCCCGGCTCGAACCCTCCGACGCGATCGTGCGCGACACGCGCCGGGCAAGGGCCATGATCGTGATCATCGGGTTCACCCCGATCCCGGTCGGGAACAGCGAGCCGTCCGCAACGTAGAGTCCCGGCACGATCGCCCCACCCCGAGACCGAACGCGTCCGCGCGGATCGGCCGGATCGTCCACCGAGGCCCCCATCCGGACCGTGCCCATCTGGTGCGCCGAGAACACGGTGCCCCGGTTCGGCGCGAAGTCGAACGCGCGGAGCGCGTCCTGGTAGACGACGAACGTCCGCTCGTCGGGCACGTCGGCCCGGTTCCGGCTGCCGTACCAGCGCGGCGGGGTGCCCACCGCCACGATCCGCCGGGCACCGGCCGACCGGGCCAGCTCGGCCATCGAGACAAGGGCGTGGCGGAGTGTCGCGACCCCGGTGTCGTCGAGGCGATAGTCGACGCGGACCCGGCCGGCCTTCGTCGGACGGACCCGGCCCTCGCCCCCGTCCCGGGTCACGGCGATCAGCGGCGCGAGGTGGCGGACCTCCCGGAGCAGGTCCGCGTGCGGATCGGTGCCCTCCCAGGGCAGGGCGAGCGCGATCAGGCCGGGGTGGCCGGGCGCCGACTCGATCGCATAGCCGTTCCGGTCCTTCCCGGGAGCGGCGAACTGGAGCGACCTGGCCCCCTGCATCGGGCCGAGCCACATCTCGATCGGCTCCTCGAACACGCCGGCGACGACCGGCACGGGATGAAGGCGGAGATGGTGACCGATGGCCGGGTGGTCCAGGCCCGAGGCGAGCAGGACCGCCGGGCTCCGCAGCGCACCCGCGGCGATGACGACCTGCGGCGCTCGGACCACGAGCCGTCGCGTCAGCGGCTGGAGCGGATCGCCGGGCGGCCCCGCGAGCGCCTCGCCCGTCGCGTCCACGCGGAGGAGCGCCGCCTCGACACCCACCGCCCGACCGCCCTCGAGCAGCACCCGCGTGACCCTCGCCCGCTCGACGATCCGGGCCCCGCCCGCATGCGCCTCGGCGAGATGGACCCGGATCCCCGACTGCTTCGTGCCGCGCGGGCAGCCGAACGGGCAGCTCCCGCAGTCGCCGCAGTCGGTCGCGTTCCGGCGCGTCGGCGCCGCCTCCCAGCCCAGGAGCGCGGCCCCGCGGAGGGTCACCTGGTCCTTCGGCGGGATCACGTTGGTCTCGCTCACGGCGAGCTCCCGCTCGATCGCCGCGACGTCGTCGTCGAACTCGGCCCCGTCGAGGCCCTCCACGCCGTGACGGCGGACCCACTCGTCCCGGATCCCGGCCGGCAGCGGGATCGAGGTCATCCAGTTCACGACCGTGCCCCCGCCGACCGCCGAGCCGGAGAGCATCGTGATCGAGCCGTCCCAGGTCGTGAGCAGCCCATGGTTGAGGTAGAGGCGGCGGAAGGCGTCCAGCTCGTCGCCCGGCATCGTCGCTTCGTCGACGAACGGGCCCGCCTCGACGACGACCACGGATCGGCCGGCCTTCGTCAGCTCGGCAGCGACGACGCCGCCGCCGGCCCCGGACCCGACGACGACCACGTCCGCCTCGAGGGCGACCTCGCCGTCGCCGTCAGGGATCGCGAGCGGACGGACGGTCGTGAGGCTCGGAGTGACCGGCGGCCGCTCGGGCCGGTAGCCGATGGCCTCGTGCAGCGGGTTCGGGCTGCCCGGCGTGCCCGGGTCGGCGTATGCGAGGAACGTCAGGAGCCCGGCGAACGCCTGGAATGCGGATCGGCGCAGCGGGATCCGCGAATGCGCCCAGTCCAGGAGGTAGTGCTCGCGATCGCGAGGCGACAGGTCCCGGAATGCGGTGGCGCGACGGGCCAGCAGGAGGTTGACCCACCGCGACTGGATGAGCCGGAGGACGAGCCGCAGCTGCCGGACCTGGCTCGGGTCGGCGGCTCGACCGAGTGCCTCGGAGGCCAGCCCCGCGCGTCGTCCCGAGCCGCCCCGGACGAAGGTCTCGGCGAGCTGGGCCAGCGTCTCGAGCTCGGCGGCGGACCAGCCCGGCGTCGCGGCAGGGTTCACGGACGTCGAGGCGGCCGTCGAGGCCGGTGAGGCCGGAGAGCCCGAGGTCGCGGACTGGGTCGACATCGGCCGGATCGTGCCACAGCGCCAACCGGCCGAAATGGGTCAGTCGTCCGGGGTCGGGGTGGCCGGCGCGCTTCCACCGCACCTGACGCCGTGACATGCACAGGCGGATCGAACGCCCTGAACCGCGTCAGACGGGCGGGCGCTCCCAGCCCTGGGCCGGCAGCGGCTCGCAGCGGAGCGGCCGATCCTGGCGGTAGCCGAGCGCGTACTCCGCCTGGATGATCGTGTGGAGCTGGCTCGTGCCCTCGTAGATCACGGCGGCCTTCGAGTTCCGGAGATAGCGCTCCACCGGGAACTCGTTCGAGTAGCCGTTTGCCCCGTGGACCTGGATCGCGTCGAGCGCCGAGGCGACCGCGTGCTCGGTCGCGTGCCATTTCGCGAGCGACGTTTCGCGGGTGTTCCGGATCCCCTGGTTCTTCAGCCAGCCGGCACGCCAGACGAGGAGCCGGCCCATCTCGGTCCCCGCGACCATCTTGGCCAGCATCTGCTGGACGAGCTGGTGGCGGCCGATCTCCTGGCCGAACGTCCGGCGCTGCTTCGCGTAGCCAAGCGACGCGTCCAGGCACGCCTGGGCGAGCCCAACGGCTCCCGCGGCGACGGTGTATCGGCCCTGGTCGATCGCGCTCATCGCGATCAGGAAGCCTTCGCCCTCCTCGCCGATCCGGTGTTCCACCGGAACGACGACGTCGTCGAGGTTGATCAGACCGGTGTTTCCGGCCCGGATCCCGAGCTTGCCGTGGAGGGTGCCGGTCGAGAGCCCCGGCATCCCCCGCTCCAGCAGGAACGCGGTCACGCCGCGCCAGCCTTTCGACCGGTCGGTGGAAGCGAAGACGAGGAAGTGGTCGGCCAGGTCGGCGAGGCTGATCCACAGCTTCTGGCCGTTCAACCGGTAGGCGTGGCCGTCGCGACGGGCGGTCGCTCCAAGGTTCGCCGCGTCCGTCCCCACGCCCGGCTCGGTCAGGCCGAACGTCGCCAGCTTCTCGCCCCGGGCCTGGGGCACCAGCCAGCGCCGCTTCTGCTCATCGGTCGCCCACTGGAGAAGAGCCAGCGAGTTCAGCCCGACGTGGACGCTCTGGACGACCCGGAAGGACGTATCGGCCCGCTCGAGCTCCTCGCACAGGATCGCGAAGCTGATGTAGTCCATCCCCGAGCCGCCCCACGCCTCCGGGATCGGCGCCCCGAGGAAGCCCTGCTCGGCCATCTTCCCGAAGAGCTCGCGCGGAAAGCCGCCGTCCTCGTCCCAGCGCCGGATGTGGGGCAGGATCTCGGCCTCGGCGAACGCGCGGGCAGCCTGCTGCACGAGGCGGTTCTCATCAGTGAGGGCGAAGTCGACCACGCCGGAATGCTAGCGGCGGCGGGACGCGAGCCGTCGGCCGGTTGCAAGCGGACGAGCCGCGGGGGCGGCGCGCGCGAACCGCCGGCGCTCCGATTCTTCGCTCATGACACCAGCCAACCGAATGCTCGTTCGCCGTGCCGCGACCGATGCCGCCATCGTCGCGTAGAGAGCGGTCCAGACGGGGCCGAACACGCGGTCCGGCGGGTTCCAGCCGGGTCGGTCGAGCGTCCGATACCAGGTGCGGACGCCGTCGGCGGTCAGCAGTCCGCGCGGGCGTTCGCCGAGGCCGAGATCCTGCCCCACATCCGCGATTGGGACGAGCGCGGGGAGGTCCATCGCGAGGTCTTCGCGCGGATGGGCGAGCTCGGCTTCCTCGGGGCCCCGATTCCCGAGGCGTACGGCGGC
>DATBGP010000436.1:0-11272 GCA_036557925.1 Candidatus Limnocylindrales bacterium
GGACCTCCGGACCCCAGGCGTCGAGGATCGCCTGGAGGGCGAGCTCCGGCTCCGCCGTCAGCTCGAGCCGGTCGGGACCGGGCGACTCGGCGACCATCCACGACTTGTCGACCGCACCGGAGAGCCCGATGCTCGCGGCCGGGGTCCTGCGCCACGTCGTCAGGCTCTCGCGCGAGTGGAGGTCCACCGGGCCGAGCGCCCACGTCGGGTCGCGAGCCTCGACGAGGACCAGGTAGTCGGCGGCGGCCATCGCCTCGTCGACACCCTCGGTGACGTCGTTCGGCAGCCCGACGGCGAACGACGCTCCGCCGCCGACCTCGTGAAGCCCGCCGCCGGTCCGGCGAGCCAGCTCCACCAGCGCCCGTGAGGCCGCGGCGGACAACGGCCGGTCCGTGACGAACAGGGGCGCGCGCGCGGCGCGAAGGCCGGCCGCGACCTCCTCGACAAGGGACGGATCCGGCGCCACCCGGCCGGCGACCGGCGTCGGCGCGGCCAGTCGCGCGGCGAAGTGTTCGTGCTCCACCTCGAGCTCCTGGAGGTCGACGTCCAGCCCGATGATCCCCGGACCGGCGGGCGGCCGATGGACGGTCGCCCACGCCCGATCGACCGAGGCGAGGAGCGCCCCGGGGCTTGTCGGCTGGTCGTTCCAGAGCGTGAAGTCCCGGACGAGGGCGGCCTGGTCCGTGACGGTGTGGATCCAGTCGATCCACGGCCGCCGGCGCGCGGCGTCCAGCGGGCCGGTGCCGACGATCACCTGCATGGGCGCCCGGTCGGCCCAGGCGTTGAAGATCGCCATGCTCGCGTGGAGCAGCCCGACGGTGTCGTGCACGCCCACCGCCATCGTCCCGCCGCCGGCCTTCGCGAAGCCGTGGGCCATGGCGACGGCGATCTCCTCGTGGAGCGCGAGGAGCAGCTCGGGTGCCCGACCGGGCGGGTTCACGAGGGAGTCGTGGAGACCACGGATCGAGGCGCCGGGGTTCAGCGCGACGTAACGGACGCCGAGGCCGGCAAGGCGGTCGACGAGAAGGTCGGAGCCGAACCAACGTGTCATGTCGACCTCGTCTGGGCGGGGCGGAAGGACGGTCGCGGGAACCCACCGGGCCGAATGGACAGGCCCCGACCCGGCCTCTCCATTTGAACACCAGCGGCGCCGGATTGTCCACATGCGAATGCCATTCGTGTACAATCCCGGCCACCGCGCAGGGCGGCTCGCGGGCTGCCGGAGGAGTCGGACCGGGCTGATGACGATGACGACCGAGGTCTACGCCGGACGCGTCGAGGACTACGCCGATGGTGCCCGCGTCCTCGTCGAGGTCGACGGTCGCGAAGTCTTCGTCTTCGAGCGCCAGGGCCGCTGGTACGCCTTCGAGAACGTCTGTCGCCACATGGGCGGACCCGTGGGCGAGGGGCTGATCATCGGCAAGGTCATCTCGATCCTCGACGAGAACCGGGCCCACCTGCGCGACGAGTTCTCCACCGACGAGATCCACATCGTCTGCCCCTGGCACGGCTGGGAGTACGACATCGAGACCGGCGAGTGCGCCGCCAACCGGCGCATCCGGCTGCGGCGGTTCGAGGCCGTCGCCCGAGGAGGCAAGGTCTATGTCCACGGATGACGCCGGCCGCGCCGCGGCCGCCACGGCTCCTGCCACCGGGTCCGCGCCGGTCTCCGCGGAGACCTTCGCCACTGACGCCCGCCGGGTCCTCGACCAGGTCCAGGGAATCCTCGCGAGCGGGTCCGTCGACGAGGTCCCCGATCAGGCCGCCCAGGACCTCCTCCTCGCGGCGGTCCGCCTCTTCTCCGCCAAGCGCGACGCCGGCGCCGGCATCGCGGCGTTCCCCGAGGGATCCGTCACGGCGACCGACGTGGCCGTCACGGCGGTCGCGATGACCCAGGTCGTGAACCTGGAGCTGTTCGAGCTGGCGCTCTGGCACGGCTGGAGCAACATCTGATGACCGTCGAGTCGGCCGTCGAGCCGCGCGTCTTCAACACCGGCGAGCGAGCCGGCTACGACACGAAGTTCCACCTCGCCAACGCGACCCGGCAGGCCGAGGAGCGCGGGTTCCGGGACATCCTGATCGTCGACGCCGACGCGCATCACCTCAACGAGATGACCCACTACCGGGAGATCGCGAAGTACGTCGAGGACGACGTCCTCCGGAACGAGATCTTCATGGGCGAGCGCAGCGGCCTGATGTACCCGGGCTTCCGGAGCCCGCAGCGCCACAGTCTCTCGGGCCGGATCCTCCGCTATCGCAACGAGGACAGGGAGACGTTCGAGGCCGCCGAGAAGCACGCCGAGGCGGAGTTCTCGCTGAAGGAGATGCAGGCCATCGGGATCGACTACCAGGTCGTGTTCCCGACGGCCCTCCTGGCGCTCGGGATGCACCCCGATCCGTTCATCGAGAGCCAGCTCGCGTGGGCCTACAGCCGCTGGCTCGTCGAGGAGGTCCTGCCCGGCTCGCCGTACCTGAAGACGATGATCTATCTGCCGATGAACCAGCCGGAGGACTGCGTCCGGTTCGTCGAGGAGTTCGGCGACAAGCCGGGCGTCGTCGGGTTCATGGTGACGTCGGCTCGCTACAAGCCGGTCCACGCGAACCCGTACATGCCGTTGTATCGCGCGCTCGAGGAGCGTGGCCTGCCGCTCTCGTTCCACGCGATCTACCACCAGCAGGAGCGGATGTTCGAGGGGATGAACCGGTTCCTCTCGGTCCACGCCCTCGGCTTCATCTTCTACAACCTCGTCCACATGACGAACATGGTGATCAACGGCATCCCCGAGCGCTTCCCGAAGCTCAAGCTGCTCTGGATCGAGAGCGGCCTCGCCTGGATCCCGTTCCTCATGCAGCGCCTCGACAACGAGTACCTGATGCGCTCGTCGGAGGCGCCGCTCCTCAAGCGCCTCCCCAGCGAGTACATGCGCGAGATGTACTACACGACGCAGCCGATCGAGAACAACGACTACGAGCTGCTCGAGATGACGCTGAAGAAGATCAACGCCGAGACGCAGCTCCTGTTCTCGTCGGACTACCCGCACTGGGACTTCAACCTGCCCAGCACGATCTACGACCTGCCGTTCCTGTCCGAGACCGCGAAGCGACGGATCCTCGGCGAGAACGCCCGCGACCTGTTCCGGCTCGAGCGCTGACCGCGCGGCGGCCGAGCCCGAGCCCGGCGGCGCGCGGGTCGCCGATCGTGTACACAATCCGTATTCGATTGGTTACAATCGCGAGGCTCCGCGACGTCCCTCCGGTGGCCGACTGCTGGCCTGCCGCCGTCCCGCCCGTGTGGGGAGGCCCATGAAGACGACCACGTCGACCCAGGTCACGCACTACGAGGTCCAGAAGAAGCGGCGCGAGTCGCTCCTCGAGGAGTGGAAGGGCTACCACAAGAAGGTCATCCGGCGCGATGACGTGAAGATGTTCGACGTCCCGAGCCGCCGGACCCGCCGCGGGGTCTACGCCGGCTGGGACGGCGACCGGCCCACGAAGAACCTCGACGCGACCGTCCACGAGATCGCGCCCGGCGTGACCACGACCGTCCACCGCCACTCCTGGGACGCGATCATGTTCGTCGAGTCCGGCTCGGGCTGGACCGAGATCGACGGCCAGCGCATCGACTGGCGGCCGTGGGACACGATCCACCTCCCGTCGTGGGCCTGGCACCGCCACGGCAACGACGGGACGAAGGACGTCCGGTACCACACGTGGAGCGTCCAGCCGATGCTCGAGCAGTTCGGCGTCGCGCTCCTCGAGGACGGCGGCGACACGCCGGTCAAGGACCTCCCGCCGCGACCGCGCCAGATCGAGCCCATCCCGGGCGACGATCCGTACGCGCGACGGACGCAGCGGCTCGCCCGCCAGTTCGAGGGCGTGGACGGCGCCCGGCTGATCACCCGCTTCGATGACGTCCGCGGTCTCGTGACGAAGCGCGGCGCCCGGAGCCTGTTCCTGGTCGACAAGTCGATCGGCTACCACACGGCGGGCCTGAGCGCGGTCATGCACGAGCTGGCACCGGGGCTCTACCAGTCGCGGCACCGTCACGGCGGCGAGGCGTGGCTCTTCGGCGTCTCGGGCGAGGGCTACAGCATCGTCGACGACGAGCGTCACGACTGGGCGGCGGGCGACCTCGTGGTGGTCGACCACTGGCAGTGGCACCAGCACTTCAACGCGTCCAACGAGAGGACCGCCCGGCTCATCCGGGTCCACAACTTCGACGCCCTCTACGACATGATGCGGATCCTCCTGGACCCGCTGAACCTGTTCGAGGAGCTGCCGACCCTCGACGCGCCGGACCTGACCGGCGTCGTCTGGCCGGATCACCTCGACGGCCGGCCCGAGGCCTGAGGCGTGCCCGCGGCGCAGATCCCGCCCGGGGTCGAGGGGATCGTTCGGCTCACCGAGCTGCCCGACGACGACTGGCGCGGCCGCTGGGAGCGGATCGTCGTCGCGCCCGGGATCAAGGACCGGCTCCTGAACTACGTCCTGTTCAGCCTCCGGCATCGGGGGCGGACGAGCGACATCGGCCTGGGGATCCACGGCCTGCTGGTGCTCGCCGGACCGCCCGGAACCGGCAAGACGACCCTCGCCGGCGGCCTGGCCGACGAGGCCGCCCGGGTCCTCGGCGACGGGCCCGTCCTCTTCGTGGACATCGATCCCCACGCCTTCCCGAGCCAGCTCCTCGGGGAGAGCCAGCGAGCCGTCAGCCGGCTGTTCGAGCGGACCATCCCGGACCTCGCCCGGCGCGGCCGGCCGGTGATCGTCCTCGTCGACGAGGTCGAGTCGCTGGTCGTGAACCGGACCGGCGCCTCGCTCGAGACGAACCCGGTCGACGTCCATCGTGCGACCGACGCCGTCCTGTCCGGCGTCGACCAGGTCGCCCGGACGTACCCCAACGTGCTCTTCCTCTCGACGACGAACTTCCCGTCCGGGGTCGATCCGGCGTTCCTCTCGCGGGCCGACCTCATCGAGGAGATCGGGCTGCCCGGTCCGGAGGCGATCGCGACCATTCTCGCCGACACCCTGGGCGAGGTTGGCGCGGCCGCCGATGGTGATCTCAAGACGCTGGCGGAGGCGTGCGCCGCCGCGGGCCTGGACGCCCGCCAGGTGCGCAAGCTCGTCGTCCGAGCGGCAGCCTCGAGTCGCGAGCTCGCGCTCGCGCCGGAGCGGCTGACTCCCCTCGACGTCGAGCGAGCGCTCGCGACGATGGTGTCCGAGACCCGCCCCGCGGCCGGTGGCGGCGCGGGCAGCCCGGACGGCTCCACCGCGGCCCGGAACGGCTCGACGCCGCGCTGAGCCGACGGTGAGCAGCCCGGCCGGCGGATCGACCCGAGCCACCCGCTTCCGCCGGCCGCATCCGCTTGCCGGGATCCCGCCCGACGCCCGGCGCCTCGGGATCGCCCTGTTCTTCGCGATCGCCGCGACGAACATCCTCACCCCGCTGCTGCCCGACGTGCAGCAGGACTTCGGGATCTCGATCGCCGCGGCCGGCCTCGTCGTCTCGAGCTACGGTCTCGCGCGCCTGTTGACGGACCTCCCGTCGGGCGTCCTCCTGGACCGAGTGGGGGAGCGCCGACTGGCCGGGATCGGCGTGCTGTTCCTCGCCGTCGGCTCGGCGATCGGCGCGGTCTCTCCGACCGTCGAGTGGCTGATCGTCGCCCGGGTCACGTCGGGGATCGGGAGCGGCCTGATCACGACCGTCGCGCTGACCGGCCTGAGCTGGACCGCCGGGGCGATGAACCGGGCCGAGGTGATGAGCGTCTTCCAGCTCGCGAACAACACCGGGATCGCCTTCTACCCGCTCCTCGGCGGGCTGATCGGGTCGATCGTCTCGTGGCGGGTCACGTTCGTCGTCTCCGGCCTGGGAGCGGTCGTCGCGGGCCTGATCCTCCTGCCGCTGCTCGGCCGGATCGAGGGCCGCCAGAAGCGCGACGTCGTGAGCGGCCGCACGGAATCGATGGCGTTCGCGCTGACGCCCGTCCGGCGGCGGTTCGCGCTCGGGTCCGTCTACGCCGGCGTCGTCGCCAACATGATCAACCGGCACGGCTTCCGGAACACCCTCCTGCCGCTCTTCGCCGCCTCGGTGCTGTTCCTGCAGCCGTTCGAGATCGCGATCGGGATCGCGGTGATGGCGATCGTCGGGATCATCGTCGTGACCCCGGGCGCCCGCCTCGGCGACCGGATCGGACGGCAGCGGATCGTCGTCCTCGGGCTGCTCATCCTCGCCGTCGGCGACCTGACGTTCCTCGGCGCGAGCGGCTTCTGGACGTTCCTGCTCTGCGCCGCGATCGTGGGCTGCGGGGACTTCTTCTCGAGCTCCCAGACGGCACTCCTCTCGGAGCTCGTCCCGCCGACGCAGCGCTCGCAGGTGCTGGCCGGCTACCGGTTCTTCGTCGACATCGGCGCGCTCGTCGGCCCGTTCCTGCTGGCCTTCCTCATGGAGCGCTACGGGCCCCATGTGGCGATCGTCGTCTGCGCCGCGATCGTCGCCACCGGTGGGCTGATCGCCAGGATCGGGGTGCCGTCGTCCATCGCGGCGCCCGCGATCCGCCGCGCGGAGCAGGCCGCATGACGGCTCGGACGCGGCCGGGCGACGCGGCGACGGGCGGCGACCCCGGCCCGCGCCTCGGGCGTCTCGACCGGCTGAAGGCCTGGATGCCGCGGGAGGCCGTCCTCCTCGGTCTCGCGATGTTCTGCACCGTGTCGGCGACGAACATCATGACCCCGCTGCTGCCGCAGATCCGCGACGACTTCGGGGTGAGCATCACGACGGCCGGCGTGATCGTCGGCGCGTTCGGGCTCGCCCGGCTCGCGGTCGACCTGCCGGCCGGCTTCCTCGCCTCGCGGATCCGGCCGCGCCTGCTGAGCGTCGTCGCGGCGATCCTCCTGGTCGTCTCGTCGATCGTCGGGCTCCAGGCGTCGACTGTCGAGATCCTGATCGCGGCCCGGATCGGCTCCGGGATCGGAGTGGGGATCCTCGCGACCGTCATCCTCGCCGCGCTCAGCGCGACGGCGTCGCCGACGAACCGGGGCAAGGTCATGAGCCTCTACCCGATGGCGAACAACGTCGGGATCGCCCTCTATCCGCTGGTCGGCGGCGTGATCGGCCTCCTGATCGGCTGGCGGGCGACGTTCGGGATCACGGCCGTCCTCGCCGTGGCGGCGGCGGCGATCCTGCTGCCGATGCTGAGCCACGTCGAGATCCGCCAGAAGCGCGGCGGCCGCGAGTCCGGGCCGGAGGATCCGCGGGTCCTCCACGGCAACCCCAAGCGGATCGCGCTCCTCGTCACGAACGGCGGCGTGGTGGCGAACATGGTCCACCGGCACGGCTTCCGGAACACGATCCTGCCGCTGTACGCGGCGACCGTCCTCGGCCTCGGCGGGTTCTCGATCGCGACCGCCATCGCGGCGATGGCCCTGACGGGCTTCCTCGTGATGGCCCCCGGCGGCGCGCTCGGCGACCGGGTCGGGCGGCGGCGGGTGATCGCGACCGGGCTCGCGGCCGTCGCGGTCGGCGACCTCGCGTTCCTCCTGACCGGCGACTACCTCTCGTTCCTCGTCATCGCCGCGATCATCGGCCTGGGCGACTTCTTCTCGAGCTCCCAGACCGCGCTCCTGTCCGAGATCGTCCCGGCCCGGCAGCGGACGATGGCGCTGAGCGGCTACCGCTTCTCGTCCGACCTCGGCGCGCTCATCGGGCCCATCATGCTGGCCATCGTGATGGACACCTGGGGCGTGCAGGCGGCGATCGTGACCGCGGCCGTCGTGCTGTTCGTCGCCTCCGCGGCGGCCCGGCTCGGGGTGCCGGCGAAGGTCGACCTGTCGGTCGCGGAGACCGCGCCCGACGCCGCGGCGACGGCCGCCTCGGATCCCGGATCGGCCTCCGCCGTTCCCGGACCGCCGGGATCGCCCGGGCCGGCGGCCACCGCGGCCCTCCGGCCCGCCGGCGCCTCGATCAACCGTTCCGTCCAGCCACCACCCGCCCAGGAGACCAGCCCGTGACCAGCCCCGACGACGTCGTCGCCCGGATCGATCCCGAGGAGGTCGTCGAGCTCGCGCTCGCCCTCGGCAACATCGACAGCCCGACCGGCAGCGAGGGCGCGGCCGCCGCGTTCGTCGAGGAGTGGCTGACCGCCAACGGCTTCCGGCCCCGGCGGTACGCCCTGACCGAGGACCGCTTCAACGTGTCGGCGACGATCGACGGCTCGGGCGGCGGCTACAGCCTGATCTTCAACGCCCACCTCGACACGACCCTCCGGCCCGACGCCGTCCTCTCGGCGCGGGACCCGCAGGACCCGCTGTACCACAGCGCATGGGTCGACGGCGACGAGATCTACGGCGACGGGGTCGTCAACGACAAGGGCCCGATGGCCGCCTTCCTCGTCGCGGCGAAGGCGATCCGCGACGCGGGCTATCCGCTGAAGGGCGATCTCCTCGTCAGTGCGGTCGCGGGCGAGATCTCGCGCGAGCCGATCGACGAGTGGCAGGGCACGGCCTACCTGTCCAAGGACCTCGGGGCCCGGTTCATGGTCACCCACGGCGCGGTGGCGGACTTCGCCCTCGTCGCCGAGGGGACCGGCTTCGGGATCGTCGGGATCGAGCCCGGCAAGGCCCACTTCAAGGTCACGGTCGTCACCGACACCCCCCGCTACTACACGCCCTACCTGCCCCGCCCGACCGGGCTCGCCGACGCGCCCAACGCGATCGTCCGGGCGAGCGCGGTGATCGCCGCCTTCGAGGCCTGGGCGACCGACTACCAGAGCCGTCACACCTACCGCGGCGAGCACGGCACGATCGTCCCCAAGGCGAGCGTCAACGCGATCCGCTCGGGCTATCCGTTCAACCTCACGAGCGCGCCCCAGGTCGCCCAGCTCTTCGTCGACACCCGGATCCTGCCGGGGGCCAACCCGCTCGACCTGCGGGACGAGCTCCGGGGAGTCCTCCGCTCGGTCGGCGTCGAGGGCACGGTCGAGCTGTTCCTGTATCGGCCGGGCTTCGAGGCGGTCGGCGCGGAGCGCCTGGTCGAGACCGTCCGGCGCTGCCACGACCAGGTCTTCGCCGAGCCGCCCGAGATCGTCGGCGAGCCGGTGACCAGCATGTGGCGCGACACGAATGCCTTCAACGAGCTCGGCATCCCCGCGATCAGCTACGCCCCCCGGTCGCGGTCCCACGCCGCGAAGAAGTCGTTCAAGGTCCGGGACCTGACGGACGCCGCCCTTGTCTACGCCCGGATCGCGATGGACCTCTGCAACCAGGTCCGCGAGCCGTTCACCCCGCTCGGGGCTCACGTCAACCGGGCCATCGCGGCGACCTCGGTCGGCAAGACGGGCGTCCCGGCGGCGGCCTCCCCCGCGGCTGCGACGCCCGCCTCCGACGGGGCGCACTGAGCGCCCGGGAACGCGGTGGCCCGGCCCGACCACTACGCGACCCTCGGCGTCGCCCGGACCGCCACCGACGCCGAGATCAAGGCCGCCTTCCGCCAGCTCGCCCGGCAGTTCCACCCGGACGTCCACGGGAATCTGCCGGCGGCGCCGGGCGATCCCGACGCCGACCGCCGGTTCAAGGCGATCGCGCGAGCCTACGAGACGCTCGGGCGTCCCTCCCGTCGCCGCGCGTACGACACTCGCCGGGCACGGGGCCGGTTCGGCGATCCGGGCTCCGAGGGCCCGACGAGCTATCGCGTGGACCACGGCCCCATCTACCACAGCGATCTCGGCCACCACAGCGACTTCTACCAGGCGGGCGACCCGCTGACCGTGCGCGAGGCCGCGGCGATCGTCCGTCGGCATCCGGACTGGCTGCGCCGAGCGATCCGGACGGGCCGCCTGGCGGCCAGCCGATCAGCGGAGGGCTACCTCGTCCGGCGCCGGGACGTGGAGCGGCTCGATCGGTCGGTGCCACGCCGGCCGCGCGGGGCGGGGGACGAGGTTGCGGATGCCGCCGCCGGTCCGGGCTCCGACGGGCCCGCTCCCGAGGAGGCCGAATGAAGACAATGCGACCGCGATTGGATACAATCATCGACGCCAGGTGTGTGGCTCCCGCCGCGCCGCCTCGACGAGGACGACGATGACGAAGATCGGCTACGCCGCGATGCTCGAGCAGTTCCACCCGACCGATCTCCTCGACTGGTGCCGCCAGGCAGAGGAATCCGGCTTCGAGGCGGGCTTCATGGTCAGCGAGCACTTCCACCCATGGACGCCCCAGCAGGGCCAGAGCGCATTCGCCTGGTCGTTCCTCGGGGCGCTCGGTCTCTCGACGAGCCTGCGGTTCGGGACCGCGGTCACCTGCCCGGGTTTCCGCTATCACCCGGCGGTGATCGCCCATGCCGCCGCGACCCTCGGGGCGATGTTCCCGGGCCGGTTCTGGCTGGGGCTCGGCGCCGGCGAGGCCCTGAACGAGCACATCCTCGGCGGGCCGTGGCCGGAGATCGGCGTCCGGAGCTCGATGATGTTCGAGGCGATCGAGATCATCAACAAGCTCTTCACGGGCCAGGTCGTCAAGCACCGTGGCGAGCACTTCACCCTCGAGAGCGCGAAGCTCTACACCCGCCCGCCCGACGACCAGCGCGTCCCGATCTACGTCGCCACGGCCGGCCCCGTGAACGCGAAGCGGACCGGCCGCCACGCCGACGGGATGATCACCGTCGGTGCCGCCGACGAGAAGATCGGGATGCTCTGGGAGAAGTGCGACGAGGGCTGCCGCGAGTCGAACAAGCCCGAGGGCACGCCGAAGCTCCTCCAGCTCCACGTGTCCTGGGCGCCGACGGACGACGAGGCGATCGAGAACGCCGTCCGCGAGTGGCCGAACGGCGGGATGCCCTTCCCGAAGCAGGACATCAAGAACCCCGAGGACTTCGCCCAGATGGCGAAGCTCGTCACGCCGGCCCACTTCCGGAACCGGGTGCTGATGACGAGCGACCTCGAGGCCCACACCGCCCACCTCCAGCACTACGTCGACATGGGCTTCGACGAGATCCATCTCCACAACGTCGGCCGGAACCAGGCCGAGTTCCTCGAGGTCTTCGGTCGGGACGTGCTGCCGAACCTCCGCCTCGACGGCTCGCGGGCCGCGCCGGCCGCCGTCGGCTCCGTCGCCTGACGCGGGCCGACCTGGCGCCGACCCGAGACGCACGATGGACGTTGCGATCGGGATCCCGTCGAAGCCGCTCGCCGGCCGGCCGGACCACGTCGTCGGCTGGGCGGTCCGCGCAGAGAACGGGCCGTTCTCGAGCGTCGTGGTCGGCGACCGGGTGGTGTCGCGCGGGCATGAG
>DATBGP010000437.1:0-2743 GCA_036557925.1 Candidatus Limnocylindrales bacterium
TCCGCGCGACCGGTTCGTGGCGCTGGCCCTGGCGGCGACGACCCGCGACGACCTCACCGCCTTCACGATCACGACGCCGTACGGCCCGAACCGCGACGAGGGTCGGGCGCTCGTCGCGGACCTCCGCAGCGGGACCGGCGCGCTCGCGCCGCCGGCGGGCATGACCGTGCTCGTGGGCGGCGGGGCGGCGGACGTCGCAGACGTCGTCGGCCGCGTGGCGGCGGACTTCCCCCGGACGGCCCTCTTCATCGTCGTCACCACGTATCTCGTCCTGTTCCTGCTGCTCCGCTCGGTCGTCCTGCCGGCGAAGGCGCTGATCATAAACACGCTCTCGATCGTGGCCTCGTTCGGGGCGCTCGTCTGGATCTTCCAGGACGGCAACCTGTCGCGGCTGCTCGGCTTCCAGCCGCTCGGCTTCGTCGAGACCACCCAGCCCGTGATCCTGTTCTGCGTCCTCTTCGGGCTGTCGATGGACTACGAGGTCTTCCTCCTCTCGCGGATGAAGGAGGTCTGGGACCGGACCGGCGACAACCAGGAGGCGGTGGCGCGCGGGCTCGAGCGGAGCGGCCGGATCGTGACCTCGGCGGCGTTGATCGTGGTCGTCGTCGCCGGGTCGTTCGCCTTCGCCGACATCGTCCTGATCAAGGCGCTCGGGATCGGGATGGCGATCGCGGTCGCCCTCGACGCGACGGTCGTCCGGGCCCTCCTCGTGCCCGCGACGATGCGACTCCTCGGCAAGTGGAACTGGTGGCTTCCGTCGGGCCTGCGACGCGTCCCCCGGATCGAGACGGCGGCCATTGCCGGGCTCGTCATCCTCGCCCTGGCGGCCGGCCCGGTGCTCGCCGGCTGCACCGCGGCCGGGGCGCCGATCCTCGCGAACGAGCCGGCGCCTCACCCACTGCCGGCGGCCGTGACGCCGGCGCCGTCGCGCCTCCCCGACCCGCAGCCGATCGCCCTCCCCGCCGACGACGGCCCGCACGACCGCCTGACCGAGTGGTGGTACGACACCGGCCACCTGCAGGCCGCCGACGGCACGCGCTACGGCTTCGAGGAGGTCATCTTCCGGGCCGAGCGCGGCGGCCTGCCCGTCACCTGGGCGTCGCATCTCGCGGTCACGGACGAGACCCACGGCACGTTCCGGTTCGCCCAGCGGACCGAGATCGGGCCGCAGGTCGATCATTCCGCGTCGGGCGGGTTCGACCTGGCGTTCACGCCGGACCCGGCGGCGAGCGACGCGCTGCCGTGGGCGATGGCCGGCGGCAACGGCGACGACCGGATCAGCGGGCTGGCAGCCGCGGATGCCGCCAGCCCGGACGGCGGGCTGTTCGGGCTCGACCTCCGGCTCCACGCGACGAAGCCGGCGGCGCTCCACGACTCGGACGGCTGGATCGACTTCGGGCCTGCCGGCGGCTCGTACTACTACTCGCGGACGGCGATGGACGCCCGGGGAACGCTCGTCCTGGACGGGAAGCAGGTCCCCGTCACCGGCTCCGCCTGGTTCGACCATCAGTGGGGCGACTTCATCGCGGTCGGCGGTGGCGGCTGGGACTGGTTCGCCGTGAACCTCGCCGACGGCACGGACCTGACCCTGTCGCTCGTCCGCGACACCGACGGGTCCTACCCGCTGGTCTACGGAACCGTCGTCGCCCCGGACGGCTCGACCCGGCACCTGCCGCGCGACGCCTTCCACGTCGAGGTGACGGACCACTGGACGAGCCCGAGCACCGGCGCCGTCTACCCGGCGGGCTGGCAGGTCTCGATCCCGGGCGAGGACCTGGCGATCGACCTGAGGCCGACGGTGCCCGACCAGGAGCTCGACACCAGGGCGTCGACCGGCGTCGTGTACTGGGAGGGCTCGCAGCGCGTCTCCGCGACGCGCGTCGGGACGAAGCTGGGTGGCGAGGCCTACGTGGAGCTGACGGGCTACGCGCCGGCGGGCGCGCGCTGATCGGCGACGACGCGAACGGCTACGGGGCCGGAGCCGCCGAGGCCAGCGGGAGGTCCACGCCGTTCGAGACGGCGAGCTCCTCCATCTGCGTCTCCATCGTCGAGAGGCTTGCGAGGAGACGGACCATCGCCTTGGCCGCCTGGCGATACGAGCTCGGGTCGGTGACCGAGACCGTCAGCGCCTCCGCCGCGGTGTCGTGGATCGAGTCGTACAGCGTGCCGAGGTCCGTGCCGAGGACCGCCGAACCGGACCAGCTCGCGACCTTGTCGGCGAGCTGTCGCCCGTAGACCGTGTCGGCCGAGATCGTCCGGAGCGTCTGGGCGACCCCCTGCGCGTCGAACTTCGAGGCGGCGACGGCCGCCGACAGGACGCCGGAGGCGCTGCGGAGCCGCTGGTTCACGGTCACCGCCTGGACGAGCGCCGAGCTCGAGATCGACGGCATCCCGCCGGTCGAGCCGCCGCCACCCCCGGAGCCGGGCAGGGCCGAGGCGGCGGGCAGGGCCGAGGCGCCGGCGCCCGATCCGCCGCCGGGGGCCGCGCTGGGCGCGACGATCGGAGCCGCCTGGGCGGGCGCGGCACGGGTGAGGCCGAAGATCGTGCCGCCGAGACCGCCGACGAGGAGCCCGATGGCGAGCCCGCTCGTGGCGAAGACGGACGCCTTGGTCAGGGGGGTGCCGAGGACGAGGCGGGTCCGGCAGCCCGGGCAGCGTCGCGCGCCGACCGCGAGCGGGCGGGAGCATTTCGGGCAGTCGAAGACCGTCTGATCGATCTCGCCGATCGCCAGGTCTGCGGCCT
>DATBGP010000438.1:0-2781 GCA_036557925.1 Candidatus Limnocylindrales bacterium
CTGTTCGTGATCGATTCGAACCGCGCCTACTTCCAGGACGAGCGCCACCAGCGGGCGATCGCGAAGAACCGCGAGCGGCCGGCCGAGCGGGTCGGCCTCGGGATCGCGATCGACGAGCCGGCGGTGGACCATGCGACGCTCGCGCGGTCGTTCGGGATCGCGTCGCTCGGTCCGATCGAGGACTTCGCGGATCTCGGCACGGCGCTGGCCCGCGCGGTCGCCCAGGTCCAGGCCGGCGAGCCGGTCGTGGTGGACGTCCGGACGTCGCCAGGCTGACCGGGCGGCGAGACGCCGGGCGCCGACCTCGCGGGGTGCGCGCCGTCCGGCGTCTCGGGGCGTCCGCGAAGGTCCGGCGCGTCGGTCTCAGCGCAGGCGGACGTTGATCGCCTTCACCCGCGTCATCGACAGGACCTCCTCGAGCCCGTGCTCGAGGCCGACGCCGGAATCGCCCCAGCCACCGAACGGCACGGCCGGGAAGCGCGTCTCGACGTCGTTGATCCAGACGTAGCCCGTCTCGACCGCGTTCGCGACGCGGAACGCCCGATCGATGTCCTGGGTCCAGACGGCGGCCGTCAGCCCGAACGGCCCGTCATTCGCCATCGCGGTCGCCTCCTCCTCGCTGGAGAAGGTCAGCGCGCCGAGCACCGGCCCGAACACCTCGACGTCGGCGAGCTCGCTGCCGCGGGCGACGCGGTCGACGACCGTCGGCTCGAGGAAGGCTCCGGCCCCGAGCTCGCCGTCCTCGATCGCGTGGCCGCCGGTGAGGACCCGGGCGCCGTCGGCCGCGGCCCGGTCGACCATGCCGACGACCCGCGATCGGGCGCTCTTCGTGATCATCGCGCCCATCTCGGTCGCCGGGTCGGTGGGCAGGCCGATCCGGATCTTCCGCGTCCGTTCGACGACCCGCTCGAGGATCGGCTCCGCGACCGACTCGTGGATGATGAGCCGGCTCGTCGCGCCGCAGCTCTGGCCCTGGACCCGGGCGTAGTTCATGCCGCGGACGATCGCCGTCGCGGTCTCGTCGAGGTCGACGTCCGGGAACACGACGATCGGGTTCTTCCCGCCGAGCTCGAAGGTCATCGCCTTCACGCGGCCGCTCGCCGCGGCCGCGGCCTGGATCTTCAGCGCGGTCGGCGTGCTGCCCGTGAACGTGATCCGGAGAATGTCGCGATGGCCCGCGATCGCCGCCCCGGTCGCGGGACCGCCGACCACGACGTTGATGACTCCGTCCGGCACGATCCCGGCGGTCAGCTCGGCGATCAGGAGCGGCGTCAACGGTGCGAGCTCCGACGGCTTGATGATCACGCAGTTGCCGGTGACGAGGGCCGTCGCGATCCGGGCGGCCGTGAACATCGCCGGGTGGTTGAACGTGACCATCCGGGCCACGATCCCCCACGGCTCGCGGACCGTGTAGTGGAGCCCGGGGATCGGGATCGTCTCGCCCTTGGTCTCGAACGCGAGGCCGGCGGCCTCGTGCATCTGGTGGATGCCCTTGGCGATGTCCGCCCGCATCGCGACCAGCGGGTTGCCGGTGTCCTCCGCGTCGAGCCGGGCGATCTCCTCCTGGTGCTCGGCGAGCCGGTCGGCGAGCCGCTCCACGAGGGCGGCACGCTCGCGCGCGGGCGTCCTCGCCCATGCCGGTGCCGCGGCCCGGGCGGCGGCCACGGCGCGGTCGATGCCCGTCTCGCCCGCGTCGGCGATCCGGGCGATCACTCGCCAGGTGGCCGGGTCGCGGACCTCGAGGAGCTCTCCGTCGGCATCGACGAACCGGCCGCCGATGAAGGAGGTGCGCGTCGGGATGGCCGGCGCGGCGACGACGGGCTCAGCGGTGGACATGCTCGCCTCCAGGGACGCCGGAGCGGGGTTCGATCGGGAGCTGCGGGCCGGTCCGGCCCACCGCGGCGGGCGTTGCCGGTCGTTCGAGTGTAGCCAATCCGTACCGGAATGTACACAACTCGCGACGGCGAGACGGCGCGTGGCCGGGTCCGAGGCCGAAGGATCCGGGCTCAGCCCCCGCCGAACGTCACCGTCAGCAGCCGGACATTCATCGCGACGACCACCACCGCCACCGCCACCGAGACCGCGGTCAGCCGCCGGCTGTTGACGAACTCGCCCATCACCGATCGCGACGCGCTGAAGTGGACGAGCGGGAGCAGCGCGAACGGGATCCCGATCGAGAGCACGACCTGGGACAGGACGAGGACGAACGTCGGCTCGACGCCGACCGCCAGGACGACGAGGGCGGGCAGCAGCGTCACGAACCGCCGGACGGCAAGCGGGATCCGTCGATCGATGAACCCCTGCATCACGACCTGGCCGGCCAGCGTGCCCACCGATGAGCTCGAGAGGCCGGACGCGAGCAGCGCGATCGCGAAGACGGCCGCCGCGCCCGCGCCGAGCGTGCCGGTCATCAGCGCGTGCGCGTCGGCCAGTGATTCGACCTCGACGCCGGACTGGTCCCGCAGCGCCGCCGCGATGACGAGCATCGTGACGTTCACCGCCCCCGCGACGAGCAGGGCCAGGACGACGTCCAGCCGGGCGAATCGCAGGAGCGTCCGGGTGTCGTCGCGAGACCGCGCGGGCAGCCGCCCGACCATCAGCGAGGAGTGCAGGTAGACGACATGGGGCATGACCGTCGCACCGATGATCCCCACGGCGAGGAGGACCGTGCTCGAGTCGCCGAGTCGCGGCGCGAGGCCCGCAACGAGGTCCGCCGGGACGACGTCGACGAGCGCGAGGTTCAGGACGAACCCGACCACGATCACCAGGAGGCAGGCCGTG
>DATBGP010000439.1:0-5045 GCA_036557925.1 Candidatus Limnocylindrales bacterium
GCTCGGCCGGCTGGGCGGGGGCCGGATGCCGCGCTGGCTCGCCGAGTCGCTCGGCGTGGCGCTCGCGGCGCAGGCCGCGACGCTGCCCATCGTCCTCGTGACGTTCGGGCGACTCGCGATCGTGTCGCCGGCGGTGAACCTCGGGATCGTGCCGCTCGTCGCTCCGGCGATGGCCGCCGCGCTCGTGGCCCTCGTCGGCGGGGCGGTCGCGCTGGCCGGCGGCCCGGCGATCGTTGCGACGCTCGCAGGCCTTCCGGCATGGGCGCTCCTGACGGCGATGTCGACCGTGATCCGGGCCGCCGCGGCGTTGCCCTTCGCGAACGTGGCGTTCGGGCCCCCCTGGACGCTCGTCGCGGGAGGGCTGAGCGCCGCGGCGATCCTCGGCGGCCCCCTGCTGTGGCGGCGCTGGGGAGCTGGACGGCGCCTGGGCGGGCATCCGAACGCAGGCCGGGCGGCGGAGGAGCCGAAGCGGGTCGAGCCACCGTCCCGGGGCAGGCCGCTGGTCCGGCTCGCGAGCCTCGTCCTGGTCGTCGCGACCGGAAGCCTCGGGCTCGCCTTCGCCCATCGCGTCGACGGCACGACCCGGATCACGGTCCTCGACGTCGGCCAGGGCGACGCGATCCTCGTCGAGGGCGGCCGCGGCGGGCGGATGCTCGTCGACGGCGGCCCGGACCCCGACCGCCTCCTCGTCGAGCTCGACCGGCGGCTGCCGCCATGGGATCGTCGGATCGACATCCTCGTCCTGACCCATCCCCACGAGGACCACGTCGCGGGGATGCCGTTGCTCCTCGAGCGGTACCGGATCGGCCGGATCTACGAGACCGGCATGCGCGGACCCGGACCGGGCTATCGGGCCTTCGCGCGGGAGCTCGCCGACGGCCGGACGACGCCGCACGGCATCCTCGCGACCGGTGCCCGGATCGCCCTGGACGACATCCGGTTCCGTGTCCTCTGGCCCGATCCCGGCCGCGTGCCCCTCGAGCCGCCGGACGGTGGGCGGAGCATCAACGACGTCTCGGTCGTGCTGCTCGGCGAGGTCGCGGGCCGCCGGTTCCTCCTGACCGGCGACGTCGAGGACGACGTCGATCCGATCATCGCCGCGCGGGGCCTGCCTCCCGTCGACATCCTGAAGGTCGCCCACCACGGCAGCGCCACCGCGTCGACGCCGGCGTTCCTCGACCGCGTCGAGCCGAAGGTCGCGATCGTGTCCGCCGGCGCTGGCAACCCGTACGGCCACCCGGCCCGCTCGACGATCGACCGGCTCGAGGCGACCGGCGCCCGCGTCCTCCGGACGGACACCGACGGTTCGGTCGCGGTCTCGATCGACGCGACGGGTACGATCGGCGTGACGACCACGGGCGCCCGGCGGACGTCGCTGGCCGCACCGGTCACGGAGGAGCTCGCCCTCGCGCGGGTGGCGCTGCCGGCGACGCCCGGAGCGCCGATCCGGCTCGCGTCGCGACCCTCGACGCTGGGCCTCGGCTCGGTCGCGTTCGCCTGCGGGATACCATCGGCCGGATGACGGCTGCCACGCCGCTGGCGTACTTCTACGGCGACGACGACCTGGCCATCGAGCGTGCCGTCGATCGGTTCGCCGAGAACCTCGCGGACGGCGGCGAGCCGCTCGAGCGCTGGTCGGTGCGCGGAAGCCGGAACGCGGCGGCCGCCCAGCTCGCCGAGCTTCACGGCCGGGTCGCGACGCCGGTGATGTTCGGCGGCGGCACTCTCGCGGTCGTCAGCAATCCCGGCGCCCTGTCCGTCCGGACGGAGGATCGGGAGGCGCTCCTCTCGCTCGTTGCGCTGGCGGGTTCGGGCAACGGCCTCGCGATCGTCGACCAGACGGCGAGCGGCGCGAAGGCTCCGAGCCAATCGAAGCTCGCCGAAGCCGTCCGCGCCGCCGGCGGCCAGGTCAAGCAGTTCGATTCGCCGCGCGAGGGCGCGCTGGCCGCCTGGATCGACAGCGAGGCCCGGGATCGCGGGATGCGGCTCGCCCCGGGCGCATCGAAGGAGCTCGCGACGCGAATCGGAGGGTTCGTCCGGGAGGGTGACGCCGAGCGCCGCGACCAGACCCGCCGCGCCGCGATGGAGCTCGACAAGCTCGCGCTCTACCGCCCCGACGCCTCCGTCACGCCCGACGACGTTGCTGCGATCGTCGCGGAGGCCGTGCCGGGGTCGGCCTGGGCGCTCGCCGATGCCGTGGGCGAACGCGACGGGCCGAAGGCGTCGGCGCTGCTCGACACGCTCGCCGAGTCGATGCCGGAGCCGGTGATCGTCGTCGTGCTGCACCGCCGGATCCGCGAGCTGCTCGAGCTCCTCGACCGGATGCCGACCGCGAAGAACCTCGGGGAGGCCGGCAAGGCGATGGGGATCAACAGCCCCTTCCGCGCGCAGCGGCTTGCCGAGCAGGCGTCACGGTGGACGGCGCCGGAGCTCACCGCGGCGATGGACGGCCTGCTGGAGCTCGACGCGGTCGTCAAGGGAGCGCCGGGTCGCGGCGGGGGCGACGCGCGCCATCGACTGGCGTTCGCGCTGTGGGTCTCCGACCACGTCGGCCGGTCGGGCGTCCGGCGTCCGCCGGGCGTTGGACCCCGCCGCGTTGCGGCGTCGGCTCGTTAGTGCGCCGGAAGGCGACTGGCTGCGATCGTCGCGGCTGGGCGAGGCTGGCAAGGTGCCGCGGAGCAGCGGAGCGAGCGCACTTCAACGTGCGCGAGCGAGCAGCGCAGCCGGCAACGCAGTCCAGCGTCGTCCAGGCGCGACAGCCGGAGGTCCCGGCGCCTCAATCCGCGGAGGACCAGGCCTGCTCCTGGACGACCAGATCGCTCTCGATCGCGAAGACGCAGCGGCCGTCGCGGAGGTCCAGCAGCTCGATCAGCTCGGGATCGATGTAGAGCTGGTGGCAGTCCTCGCAGAGCCCGCCGGGGATGCCGAAGCACAGCCGCTCCGTCCGATCCGACATCCGGAACGTGGTGTCGAACCGGGTCGTGATCAGGCGTCGGCTGCACCCTGGGCAACGTTCACGCAGGCGGGACATCGGTCGAGCGAGTGAGCCTCTGGCCGGGTCGATCGGCGATCGACCACCTGCCCGGATGCTGCGACCCGGCCCCGGAACGGGACATGACCCGACGGTACCGCCGGATCCGCGGTACTCGGGCTAGAGACGAACCGCCGATTCGGCCCCCGGACCGGCAGTGCCTCCGGGGCTACTGGACGCGCAGGACGGTCCTCGCCTCGGACCAGTGCTTCTCAAGCGAGTAGTAGTCGCGCTCGGGCGGCGTGAAGACGTGGACGACCACCGCGCCGAAATCGACGAGGATCCAGTGCGACGACGCCGTCCCCTCGCGCCCGATCGGCCGGACCTTCTCGGCCCGCATCCCCTCGATCACTCCGTCGGCGATGGCCTGGAGCTGGCGCTCCGAGCCGCCCGAGCAGATCACGAACGCGTCGGCAAGGGTGGTGAGGCCGGTCAGGTCGAGGAGGACGATGTCGGCGGCCTTCTTGTCCTCGGCCAGCTCGACGATCCGGCGGGCGATGTCGAGCGGTGGGCGTTCCGCGGCCGCCGTCGTCGTGCCGGCCGCCGCTGCCCTGCGGGTCGGCAGTCCGTCCGGTCGCGGGCTGGGGGCGGGCGTGCCCGTCCGGGCTGCGGCGTCGGTCATCGGGTCGGTCACGGGCGGGCGGTCCTCCTGGAGTGCGGGTTGACGATACAGCCGATCGTCGTGGATGCGGGTCGCGACCCCCGGCGGCACCAGCCCGTCGAGCGGCAGGCCGGCGGCGGCCCGGGCCCGGATCTCCGAGGCGGAGACGTCGATCGGCGGGAGCTCGAGGAGGTCAACCCGACCGGTCACCCCCGGGAGCCGGGCCTCCATCGACGCGGCATCCGGCGGGGCATGACCGGCTCGCGGCGCAACGGCGATCCGGGCGAGCTCGAGCAGCCGCTCCGGCTCGTGCCACGCCGGCAGCGAGGCGAACGACTCGGCCGAGAGGATCACCGTCACGTCCGGCTCTCGTCCGGCGGCGCGCTGTCCGGCCACCAGCTGCGCGACCGTGTCGACCGTCCAGGACGGCCCCGCTCGGTCCAGCTCGATCCGGCTCGTCTCAAGGCGCGGCTCGCCGACGATCCCGGCCTCGACCAGGGCGAGCCGGACGTCCGGCTCGCTGATCGGCCTGCCGGGCTTGTGCGGCGGCACGGCGGCCGGGACGACGAGGACTCGCTCGAGGCCCAGCTGGTCCCGGGCGGCGCGAGCGAGAGCGAGATGGCCGAGATGGAACGGGTCGAACGTGCCGCCCAGCATGCCGATCGAGCCCGGGCGGACGAGCCCGGCGGCGCGGCCCCGGCCCCTCCGCCCCCGGGTCACGTCTCCCAGGGCTGCGCCTCCCATTCGAGCTCCGTCTTCCCGATCCGCACGAGGTCGCCCGGCCCGACGCCCCGTCGCCGCAGCTCGTCCTCGATCCCGAAGCGGGCGAGGGCGCGCTGGAACCGCTCGGCCGACTCCTCGACCTCGAAGTTCGTCTGGGCCGCGAGCTGCTCGATCTTCCGGCCGCGCACCCGCACCACGCCGTCGTCGTCGGTCTCGACGACGAACCCGTCGTCGGTCGGATCGATCCGGTGGACGACGACGCCGGCCGGCTCCGGCGGCGCCGCCAGCTCCTCGGCCGACGGCAGGAGCGTGGCGATCCGGCGGCGGAGATCGTCGATCCCGGTGCCCTCGGTGGCCGAGATCCCGACCACGTCCTCGCCCCCGGCGAAGAGCGCGGAACGGAAGCCCGGCCAGGCATCCGCCGCCGCCGGCCGATCCAGCTTGTTGAACACGACGAGCATCGGCTTCTCGAGCAGCGCCGGATCGTGCGCCCGGAGCTCCTCGCGGATGACGTCGTGGTCCCAGGCGGGATCCCGCGACGAGCCGTCGACGACGTGGAGCAGGACGCGGGTCCGCTCGACGTGGCGCAGGAACGCGTGACCGAGCCCGGCGCCGGCCGACGCGCCCTCGATCAGTCCGGGCACATCGGCGATCGTCGGGCGGCGCTCGTCGAGCCCATCGCCGTCCGGG
>DATBGP010000440.1:0-1546 GCA_036557925.1 Candidatus Limnocylindrales bacterium
CGGTGCGTAGGCCGCGAGGGCCTCGAGCGCGAGCGCTTCCGTCTTGCCGGACCGGCTCCAGCCGGGCCAGTCCGCGGCCGTGGCAAACGTCTTCCTCGGCGTGTGCTCGATGGTGACGACGATCCGGTTCGGCATCGGCCCATCCTGCCACCGACGACTGCCGGAACGCGTCAGGTTCCGGTCGCCTCCCGGAGGCGCGTTACGAGCGCCGCCATCGCGTCGAGGTTCGTTCCGTCCGGTCCGAGCGCATCCACGAGCGCGCTCGCCACGATCACCCCGCCCGCGCCCGCCTTCGCGATCGCCCGGACGTGGGCGGGCCGGCTGACCCCGAACCCGACCCCGACGGGGACGGGCGATGCGGCCACGACCTCCCGGACCAGCTTCCCGACCGACGGCGGCAGCGTGGACCGGGCGCCGGTGACGCCGACGAGCGACACGCAGTAGAGGAACCCGCCGCTCCGGGCCGCGATCGCCGCGCGACGGTTCGCCGGGGTCGTCGGGGCGACGAGGTAGACGACGGCCAGGTCGTTCGCCCGCGCGACGGCCTCGAACGGGGCGCCTTCGTCGGGCGTCAGGTCCGCCACGATCACGCCGGAGGCACCCGCCGCGGCGAGGCGGCGCGCGGCCGGGCCACCGTCGCCACCGCCGAGGAACTGGTTCGCGTACCCCATCGGGACGACGACGGTCGATGGTCGGGCGGCCGAGATCTCCTCGATCAGGCGCAGGCTGCCGTTGAGCGTCGCGCCCGCGGCAAGGGCGACCTGGGATGCCCGCTGGAGCGTCGCCCCGTCGGCGAGCGGATCGCTGTACGGGAGGCCGACCTCGAGCACGTCCGCCCCGGCGTCGATCGCGGCGAGCGCGATCCGCAGACTCGTCGCCGCGTCCGGATAGCCGGCGACGACATACGGGACGAGGGCGACCCGCCGCTCCAACCGGGCGCGGCGGAACGCGTCGCCGATCCGGCGGGCGCCCGCGGACTCGTTCGTGCCCGTCGATCCCGTTCCCGCCGGGTCCGCGGGGCGGTCCAGCGTCGCCGTCGCGCTCACGAGTCGGCCCGCTCCAGCCACCGGCCGAACGACGCGAGGTCCTTGTCGCCCCGTCCCGAGAGGCCGACGAGGACGATCGCCTCCTCGGGCCGGTCGGTGCCGCCGTCCGCGAGGAGGCCCGGCAGCGCGGCGAGCGCATGGGCACTCTCGAGCGCAGGCAGGATCCCCTCGGTCCGCGAAAGCCAGCGCATCGCCTCGAAGGCCTCGTCGTCCGTGGCCGCGGCGATGTCCAGCCGGCCGGCCGCGACGAGCGCGGCGATCTGCGGCCCGACGCCCGGGTAGTCGAGCCCGGCCGAGGCCGAATGGGCCTCGATGACCTGACCGTCGGCGTCCTGGAGCATCATCGAGCGGCTGCCGTGGAGGATTCCCGGAGTCCCGCCCGCGAGCGCCGCCGCGTGCTTCCCGGTTGCGATCCCCTCCCCGGCGGCCTCGGCCACCTCGAGGCGGACCGACGGCTCGCCGATGAACCGGTCGAGCAGCCCGATCGCGTTCGAGCCGCC
>DATBGP010000441.1:0-2715 GCA_036557925.1 Candidatus Limnocylindrales bacterium
CGGCGTCGCCGCCAGGAAGATCGCAAGCGCCGCGGCCGAGACCCCGAGCGCGACGCGTCCCCCGCGTCCGGGCCGGCCCTGCCGATCGAGTCGAAGTCGTCGCATCGCATCGCCCTCCGGGGCTGCCGGCACGCTCTGGGCCGGCGTGGTTGCCGCCCATGACGCCGCCCGACGCGATGCGGTTCCCCGGGAATCGAACGGGCCGGGCGTCGCCGCCCGGCCCGTGGAGATCCCCGGAGCGCCCGATCAGGAGTAGGCGCGCTCGAACCGGACATCGTCGATGCCGGCCTCGACCAGGCTGTTCGCGGCGCCGTCGCGGGCCTGGATCACGAGCCGGACGCTCTGGCCCGCCCAGCGGCCCATCGGCACGACCTGCCGGATCCACTTGCCGCCGACCGTTGCCGACGTCCCGGACTTCGACCAGACGAGCGTCCGCTTCTTCGAGGCGTCCTCGATGTAGACACGGAGGTAGTCGGCCGCGCTGCTCGGGCCGTGGGCTAAGAGGTACCGGAAGGAGAGGGGCCCGTTCTTCTCGGGCAGCTTCACGACCGGGCTCCGGATCGTCGTGGTCCCGTCGAGGTCGTTCGCGTTCGCGGATGAGCCCTTCGCACTGCCCGTGATCATCGCGTAGCGCCCGGACGCGGTCGCGTCCGGCTGAATCGTCCGGCCGCCGAGCGTCGTCCTGACCGGGTTGCCGCGGGCGAACCGCGAGGTGGCGCGGGCGGTGTCGGTGCCGTCGGGGTTGACCTGCCAGCCGCGACCGATCTCGAAATCGTCGCGGAACGGGCCGCAGTCGTAGGTCGCTCGTCCGATCGCGGCATACGGGCAGCCGGCCACGGAGAGGAAGTACAGCAGGGCCGTCCGGTTGTGGGCGACGGCGGAGGCGATGCGCTCGTCGGGCGGGTAGTGGTCGCCCCAGACCGTCGGCGTCTCGGGCGGGTAGAGCTCGATCGTGTACGAGAAGATCCGCTGCATCCCGTACATCCAGTCGATCTGGTCGCCGTCGGTGATGTAGAGGTCGCTGGACTGCTCGGCCTTGTAGCCGTTGCGGGCGGCCATCGCCTTGCCGATCGCCACGAAGACCTGGTGGTCCATCAGGGTCATGTCCGACGGGATGTCGGTCTTCGTGTGGCCGTACGGCCAGAGGATGAGCTGGCCGTTCGTGTGGAACGTGATGTGGGCCTTGATCTGCTGGATCCCGCCCACGACCCGGCTGCGAACGAAGTTCGAGACGGCCCGGCTCTCCGGCGCGGAGAAGGCCCGCGGGCCGCGGTAGGTGATCGAGGACTTCGAGCGGGACGAGCCGCCGCAGCAGCCCCAGTCGTAGCTGTAGTTCCGGTTCAGGTCCGTGCCGATGGCGCTCGAGCCGGCGTTCGGCTGGCGATTCTTCCGCCAGGCGCAGTACGGGGCGTGGCTGCCGCTGGTACAGGTCAGGTCGTACTCGAAGCCGTCGGGGTTGACGGCGAAGATGATCCAGACCTCGCGACCGTCCACCAGGTTCGTGATCTGGGTGTCCTTGCCGTAGTTGTCGGCGAGGAGGTGGAACAGGTACAGCGCCTGCTCGACGGTCAGGTGCTCGCGGGCGTGGTGGAGGGCGTCGAACAGGACCTCCGGCTCGCTCTCGTCGGTCGCGACGTTGTCGCTGATCTTCGCGGCCCAGAGGTCGCGGCCCTGGTAGCTCTTGCCGATGCTGAAGACGTGGACGATGTCGGGATGGGCGGCCTCCACCGCCTTGATGTCCGCGACCATCTCGGTGTACGAGTGATAGCGCGAATCCCTGGCGGGGAAGTTCGCGGCCGAGACTGCTGGGACGGAGCTGAGGATGAACGCGGCCGCGGCGAGCACGGCCAGCGCCATCGATCGACTGGGGGCGCGCAGTCGTCCGAACATGCGGACAGGGTGACGGGCGATGGTCCGTGCGCGCAACCCCCCCGGTCGTCCGGGCGGTTCGAGCCCGGCTCCGACCCGGGTCCGACCCGGCTTCGACCCGGCTCCGACCCGGCTCCGAGCTGCACGTGGTCAGACATGCATGGGGGGACTGTTGGATCGTCTTCGCGCATCGTCGGCACCCTGATTCGCCGGCTCGTTGGCCGTCGGCGGCTGATTCGCCGCCGATTCGGGGCGCGGATGGGCCGAAGTCCGCGTCCTGCAGTCCTCCGGTGCAAGTCTGAGCGGGTTGCCGGGACGGGTCCGGGAGGGATGCTGATCAGAACGGCAACCGGATCCGGATCTCCGTCCCGCCCTCCGGCGGCGCGATCGCCTCGATCGTTCCGCCGTGGAGCTCAACGAGCCCGCGCGCGATCGACAGGCCGAGCCCGGTTCCGGGCGAATCGGGCCCGCGCGCGAACCGGTCGAAGACATGCGGCAGGAGGTCCGGATCGATGCCCGGACCGGTGTCGCGGACGACGATCTCGACACCCGCCCCACCGTCGCCCGAGGCTGCGGCGCGGATCGATCGCGCCGTGATCGAGATCGTCCCGCCCGACGGCGTGTGCCGCAGGGCGTTGCCCACGAGGTTCGAGACGACCTCCCGGATGCGGACCGGGTCGACGTCGAGCAGCGGCACGTCGTCGTCGGCGTCGGTCTCGAGCGTCACGCCGGCGGTGTCCGCGGCCGGCGTGAAGGCCGTGGCGACGTCGGCGCAGAGCACGTCCAGGTCGGTCGGCTCGCGGTGCAGGGAGAGCGATCCGGCCTCGCTGAGAGCGAGCGTCCGGA
>DATBGP010000442.1:0-2514 GCA_036557925.1 Candidatus Limnocylindrales bacterium
GGCGGTGGCGCGTCGATCCAGCGCAGCCGTTGGGGGTACTCGTCGTCGTCGGTCGTGATGATCCGGAGGCCGGAGGCCCGGAGCGTCGCGAGCTCCGGCTTCGGATCGCGGGCGAGGGCGACGAGTCGGTCACCGACCACGCCGTCGGCGGATCGCCGGCCCTGGGCCGCGGCGACGATCGCCGCGAACGCTCCAGCGGCGCCGCGCCTCGGCGCCGAGGCGAGGATCCCGAGCCCGCTCCCGTAGGCGCCGAGGAGCGCGGCGATCGCAACCGGACCGAGCCCATCGACGGCCAGCAGCAGCGCCCACGCCTCCCGCTCGCTCGGCGGCTCGGCCACTTCAGCTCGCCTCGCGCGTCAGCGCCCGCGAGACGGCCGTGCGGAACCGTGAGGCCTCCGCGAGATGCTCCACGCCGACCGCGTCGGAGCCGGCCAGGTCCGCGACCGTCCGGGCGACGCGAAGGAGCCGGATCGTGCCGCGGCCGGAGAGCGCCTCGAGCGTGGCCAGGGCGATGGCCCGATCCCGCGCCGCCGGATCCAGCGCGCAGGCGGCCCGGAGCGCCCGGCCGCCGAGCCTTGCGTTCAAGCGGCCGGACCGGCGAACCTGGCGCGCCCGAGCGGCGGCGATTCGGGCCGCGACCGGTGCCGACGGCTCGGGTGTCCGCCCGGCAACGACGGCCTCGGGCGACACCCGCGGCATCGTGACCCAGAGATCGATCCGGTCGCGAAGCGGCCCCGAGATGCGGCCCGTGTAGCGCTCGGGCACGCCCGCCGGACAGGTACAGGCGCCGTCATCCGAGCCGGCCATGCCGCAGGGGCACGGATTCATCGCGGCGACGAGCTGGAAGCGCGCGGGAAAGCGCGTCGCCCTCCCGACCCGGGCGACGGAGACATAGCCGTCCTCCAGCGGCTGTCGGAGCGCTTCCAGCACATCGCGCGAGAACTCGGGCAGCTCGTCGAGGAACAGGACGCCGTCGCTCGCCAGGGTGACTTCGCCGGGCGACATCCGCGGACCGCCGCCGACCATCGCGGCGTAGGACAGCGTGTGATGCGGGCTCCGCACCGGCGGCCGCCGACGCAGCCGGTCGATCGGCCCGTCGCCGGCGACCGACGCCACGATCGTCGCGGCGAGCGCCTCCGCGTCGTCGAGCGGCGGCAGCAGACCGGGGATCGTCCGCGCGAGGAGGGTCTTCCCGGACCCGGGCGGGCCCTGGAGCAGCAGCCCGTGACCGCCGGCCAGCGCGATCTCGAGCGCGCGCCGCGCCTCCAGCTGGCCGCGGACCTCGGCGAGATCAGGCCCGTCGACGGTCTCCGGTTCCTCGACGGCTGCCGCCGACGCCTCGGGTGCCTTCGGACCCTCCCCGAGCGCCAGGTCGAGTCGTGGCGGGGTCGGCCGGGCCCGCCGTGCCGGCCGCCGTCGCACCGCCTCGACGGCATCGTGGAGCGACGACGCGCCGACGATCTCGACGCCGTCCACGAGCCGGGCCTCCCGAACCGCCTCGCTCGCCACGATCACGCTGCCGACGCCGCGCCGCCGCAGGGCATCGACCATCGGCAGGATCCCCGGGACCGGTCGGACGTCGCCGCCGAGCGACAGCTCGCCGATCAGGGCCAGGCGCGCCGCCCGTGCCCGGACCTGCTCCGAGCCGAGCAGGACCCCGACCGCGATCGCCAGGTCGAGCGAGGCGCCCGCCTTCCGGAGCTCGGCCGGCGCGAGGTTCACCGTGATCCGCCGCGGTGGATGGCTGAATCCGGCGTTCCGGATCGCCCCGCGGACGCGCTCGCGAGCCTCCTGGAGCGCCGCGTCCGCGAGCCCGACGATCGTGAAGCCGGGCAACCCCGGCGCGACGTCCACCTCGACGCGGATCACTCGCCCGTCGAGCCCGACGATCGTGCAGGAGAGGACGGTGGCAAGCACCGCCCGACCCTACCGGCCGACGCTCACCCGGCGATGCACGCGCTCTTCACCCGCCCTCAACCACGGCTTACCGGGAGCGCGGCAGGAACGACCGAAGGGGCGAGGGACGCAGGAGAGCCGAGAAGGACGCGAACGGCGACTAGCGGACCGCGGCCGCGGCCTGCGCGGCAGCCAGGGACGGCGCGCGATCCACGACTCGCGCGAAATCGAGCATCGAACGTCCCAGCAGCGAATCCGCCTTCGTGAACATGAACGGCGCGCCCGAGTTCAGCGCGCTGATCGCCCCGCGATACTCGTTGACGATCTGGAAGTCGATGTTCCGCTTCAGCGCGCCCTCGGCGTTCTTCACGTTGATGCCGGTGAACGCGTTCGAGCGATTGAGGACGAGCTGGACCTTGCTCGCCTCGTAGCCGAGGTGGCCGATCGTCTCGAGCACGAGGCGGACATTCTTCAGGCAGGACAGGTCGGCGGTCATCACGACGAACATCGTGTCGGCCGCCTCGAGGACGCCGAGGTTGATGTCGTCGAGGCGCTTGTCGATGTCGATCACGACGTAGTCGTACAGGCCGCGCAGGAGGTCGATGATGACCGGCATGT
>DATBGP010000443.1:0-1698 GCA_036557925.1 Candidatus Limnocylindrales bacterium
GTTCGTGACCTGGCGGGCCCGCGAGCCCTCCGGTGCGACGCCCGGCACGGGCAGGACCCAGACGTCCTGCGGGCGGTCCTGGCTCTCGCCGATGGCGACGAGCGCCGTCCCGTCGGCGGTGAACCCCACCGAGCGCCAGACGCCCGGCCACGGGTTCACGACCCGGCCCGCGGCCGCGTCCACGGTGGGAGGCGGGTTCTTCGGCGGGCGGCCGCGGCCGCGCTTCACGGGCTGGCTGCCGCCGATCGGGGCGACGATCAGGTCGATGAGCGCGTCGTGGACGTCCGCATGCACAAACCGTTCGCCGTCCGGGGTG
Organism: Candidatus Limnocylindrales bacterium; assembly: GCA_036557925.1. Lineage (GTDB taxonomy): Bacteria > Chloroflexota > Limnocylindria > Limnocylindrales > CSP1-4 > CF-46. The sequence continues at coordinate 317 of DATBGP010000443.1, forward strand.
GGAAGCGCAGCATAGCCGTAGCCGCCGCTCGGCTCGCCGTGCTCGCGCTTGCCGGTGGTGAGGACCGTCTTCGACCGGCCGTCGGCGGCCAGCCGGACGACCTGGAACCAGCCGTCCGCGTCGCTGAGGTAGAGGAAGCCGCCGTCGGGCATCGGTCGCGGACCTGCGGCCCATTCCCTGCCGCCGCCGGCGACGCGTCGCTCCTCGCCCGTCGCGACGTCGACGAGGTGGATCTCGGCGAGCGCGAAGTCGGGGGCCCGGAACGAGCTCGTCGCGATGAGCCGGCCGTCCGCGGACCACGCCAGGTCCTCGACGTCGAAGCCGGTCGCGGTCAGCGGCCGCGGCTCCGGCGGCTTCGGGTCGCGGGCGGGGCGACCACGCCGCGGGATCGGGGCGTCGACGACGAAGACCTGCGACCAGCCGCGCCGGCGCGAGAGGAAGGCGATCCGCCGCCCGTCCGGCGACCAGCGCGGCGCCGAGACGCCCGCCGGGTGGCTCGCGACGAGGACGTCCCGACCACCGTCGACGTCCACGATCCGGATCTCGTCGCCGCGGACGTAGGCGAGGCGACGGCCATCGGGCGACCACTGAGGATCGGTGACGTCCTTCTCGGAGGCGGTGATCGGCGTTGGCGTGCCGCCGCGGAGCGAGCCGACGACGATCTGGCGGGCGCCGGCGATGCTCTGCGTCCAGGCGATCGTGCGGTCGCGCGGGTGGATCCGAACCTCCCGCGGCGAGTCCACCGCGGCGATCCGCTCGATCGACAGGCCACCCGTCGCCGCCGCCAGCGGCGCTCCCGAGGTCGTGCCCGCTGCCCGGCCTGCCCGGCCGTCCGGTCGTGTCATCGATCCTCCTCGATCGTGGTTCGCGGTCGGCTCAGCCGGCGCGGTCTCTCGCGTCCCGCTCGCTCGGCGGCCAGCCGATCCGGGCCGCCCACGGCCCGATCATGGCGTGATGGGCCCGGACGTGCCCGTGCAGGTCCTCGTAGGCCCAGCTGAACCCCTCCGGGTCCAGCCATTCGGCGTCGGTCATCGCGCCGACCGCGTCCCGCAGCCGGTCGATCCCGGCCTGGTAGCCGCCCCGCAGCTCGGCGGCCGGCGTGCCGCGGGCGGCCCGGACCGTGCGGTCGTTGAAGGCATCGAGGCCCTCCGGCGGCATCTCGGTCCACGCACCGGTCTCGCGGTGGACCTCCAGCGCGCGGGCGCCCTCGTGGAACCAGGTCGCGAGGTGGGCAACGTGATCGGCGAGCGTCCAGTCGCCGTCGGCCGGCTCCGTCCAGGCTTCGATCGGCACCGATGCCAGCAGCTCCCGGAACGCGGCATCGATCGTCGCGTCGTCCGTGGCGAACTTCGCCTTCGCGCCCGCGAGCGTCCGGCGCGTCG
>DATBGP010000444.1:0-3369 GCA_036557925.1 Candidatus Limnocylindrales bacterium
CCGGTCGGGAGGCGGCACGGCGGCGAATGGTAGGTGGCTCGCCGCGAGCCTGTCAAACGGGCCGATGGTCCCGCAGACGGGCGATCCGCAACCCCGACGCCCGGAGTCCCCGAGGTCAGATCGGGCTGGTCTCGACGAGCAGGATGAACGCCGCTCCGCTGAGCCAGCAGAGGAGCGCCAGCTCGGGGCCCGGCGTCGCTCCGAACGGCCCGATCATCACGAACCAGATGACGATCCCGACGACGAGCGCGGCGCCGGCCTTCGCCAGCCGCAGCAGGATCTCGAAGACGAGGTTGCCCATCGCCTCAGACGGCCCGGCGGCCCTGGAGGGCCCGGATCAGGGTCACCTCGTCGGCGTACTCCAGGTCGCCGCCGACGGGCAGCCCCCGGGCGATCCGGCTCACGACGCCGACCGTGTCCTCGAGCCGCTCGGCCAGGTACATCGCCGTGGCCTCGCCTTCGAGCGTCGGGTTGGTTGCGAGGATGACCTCGACCAGCGGCTCACCGGAGCGCTTCGCGTCGTCGGCGCGGGCGAGCAGCTCGCGGACCTTCAGGCGGTCCGGTCCGATCCCGTCGATCGGGGAGATCGCCCCGTGGAGCACGTGGTAGAGGCCCTTGAACTCGGACGTCCGCTCGAGGGCGAGCACGTCCAATGGCTCCTCGACCACGCACAGGCGGGAGGCGTCGCGGGACGGATCGCGGCAGATGGGGCAGAGCGGCTGATCGCTGATGTTGAAGCAGCGCTCGCAGAAGACGACCTGGTCGCGGACGGCGACGAGCGCGGCGGCCAGCGTCCGGGCCTCGGCGTCCGGGGCCCGCAGCAGGTGGTAGGTCAGCCGCTGGGCGGTCTTCGGGCCGATGCCCGGCAGCCGGGCGAACGATTCGATCAGCCGGGCGACCGGTTCGATCAGCGTCGAAGGCACGGGCGACCTAGAGGCCCGGGATCCGGAGCCCGCCGGTGACCGCGGCCATCTTCTCCTCGGCGAGGCGGCGCGACGCGCCGAGGGCGTCATTCACCGCGGCGACGATCAGGTCCTGGAGCATCTCGACGTCGGCCGGATCGACGGCCGCTGGGTCGACCGTGATCGAGACGAGCTCCTGCTTGCCGGTGACGACCGCCGTCACGACGCCGCCGCCGGCCGAGCCGTCGACGTGGGCTTCACGCAGCTCGCCCTCGATGCGCTGCATCTCCTGCTGCATCTGCTGGGCCATCCGCTGCAGGTTGCCCATGCCCATGTTCGATCCTCCTGTCGGTGACGCGGCCTCGCTGAGTCTGGCGGAAGCCGGCGCCCGCTGCACGACGCCGGGTCAGGACACCTCGCCGATGTCGACGAGATCCTCGGCGAAGATCCGCCGGGCCTCGGAGATCAGGTCCGAGCTCGGGCCGGTCTGGACGTCGGGAACATGCTCGAGGTTGGTCGCCACGCAGCGGACGTTCACGGCGTGGCCCAGGACGCGGCCGATGCCGTCCTCCAGCATCGATCGGCGACGCTCGAGGGCGTCTTTCAGGAACGCCTGATCCTCCGGGAAGCCGAGGGTGACGATCGGCCCGTCGACGCTGACCGGGCGGCACGCGGCGATCAGCGGCTTGACGGGCGGGCTCTGGCTCAGGACCGCGACGACCTCCGGCCAGACCGCCCGCAGGCGATCGATGCCGTCCTCGCCGGTGGACGTCGATCGAGCCGGCGCGGGCGTGCGGCCGGCGGTCGGCGCCGGATCGGGCTCGGCGGTGGCGGGAACGACGGGGGCGATGTCGACCGGGGCGGGCTCAGGGGCGACGCCATCCTTCGGGGCCGCAGGCTCGAGGGCGGCGCGTTCGGCGGCCACAGGCTCTGCGGCTGCGGGTTCGGCGGCGGCGAGCTCGGCGGCCGCGCGTCCGGTCGCGGATGGCCCGGCGGCTGCGGGCTCGACGAGCGTCGTCGATCGCGCGGGCTTCGGCTTCGCGATGGGCTCGGCCGGGACCTGATCGGCCCGTGCGGAGGGTGCCGGCGCCGACGGGGCCGGGATCAACATGACCGGCACGGCGGGCGCGCGCGTCGCCGCGTCGAGCAGGGCGAGCTCGAGCTGGAAGCGGAGACCGCCGACGCCCCGGCGCTCGGGATCGATCGCGGCGAGGCGACGAGCCGCCGCCGCGAGCCGCGCCGCGCGCGGATCGTCGCCGACGTCGAGCGCCTCCGTCAGGCGGACGCGGAGCTCGTCGACGACCTGGTCCAGGACGACCGCGACATCGCGTCCGCGCTCGTCGATCGCGTCGAGGATCGCGATGCCGGCCGCGGCCTGACCGTCGACCAGCGCGGTCGCCAGACCGGTCACGGCCTCCGCCTCGGCCAGGCCGAGGAGGTCGCGGACCGAGGACTCGTCGATCGAGCCGCCGGCCGACGCCAGCACCTGGTCGAGCATCGACTCCGCGTCGCGCATGCCGCCCGCGGCCAGCCGGGCGATCAGGCGGACCGCCGCCGGCTCGGCCGTCACGCTCTCGTCCGCGAGGATCCGGTCGAGCTTGCCCTGGATCTCGTCGACGGTGAGCCGCCGGACGTCGTACCGCTGGAGGCGGGAGAGGATCGCCGGCGGGAACTCCTGGGGATGGGTCGAGGCGAAGATGAAGATCACGAAGTCCGGCGGCTCCTCGAGCGACTTCAGGAGGGCGTTCCAGGCGTCCTTCGTGATCTGGTGGGCCTCGTCGAGGATGTAGACCTTCCGGCGCAGGTCGATCGGCGCGTAGTGGATCCGGTCGCGGAGCTCGCGGATGTCGTTGATCCCGCGGTTGCTCGCCGCGTCGATCTCGACGAGGTCGATCGCCCGGCCTTCGCGGATCGAGACGCAGGCCTCGCAGCGATCGCAGGGATCGCCGTCCTGGAGGTTCGTGCAGTTGACGGCCTTCGCGAGGATCCGGGCGAGGGACGTCTTGCCGGTGCCGCGCGGGCCGACGAACAGGATCGCGTGGCTGACCCGACCCGCCCGCACGGCGTTCCGGAGCGTCTCGACGACCGCGGCCTGACCGACGATCTCCGCGAAGGTCTGGGCCCGCCAGCGACGGTAGATCGCCTGGTGCGGCACGTTGGCCGGCGCCGGCGCGTCCGGGGCGGCGTTCGTCGGGTCGGGAGCGGTCGAGCTCACGGCGCTCCTGCTGCGATCGCGTCGCCGGCCCGCGGCCGGCGAGGGTTCAAATGCCGTGCACCCACCGTCGTCTTGTGGTGCCTCGCGCCTGCTGCGACGAGCGGCTCGGACCAGGCCGTTCCGCGGCACCCGACGATGATCGCTTAGTGCTGCTTCCTTCCGGACCTGACACGGTTCGCGGTTCGTCGCTGCGCGGGACCCGATCCTCAACGTCGCTCGAAGCGGCGGCAGTTCGAGGACGCAACCCTCGGG
>DATBGP010000445.1:0-2102 GCA_036557925.1 Candidatus Limnocylindrales bacterium
GGCGGTCAGCCATGGGCCGCACCCGGCTCGACGGGTCCCGCGGCCGCGAGCGCCGCGTCCGCACGCGAGGCGAGGCGTGCGGCACGCCGGGCGCGACGAGGTGACGAGGGCAGGACGGTCGCGATCGTCGGTGGCGGGCTGCTCGTCGTCATCGGTGTCGCGTTCCTGCTCCGGGAGTTCATCCCCGCGATCGACTTCGACTTCTTCTGGCCGCTCGTGCTCGTGGTCCTCGGCATCGTGATCGTCGTCGGCGCGCTCCGGCCGGGCGGCCGGAACGGCTCGACGGGCACCGGGGGCGGAACGCCCGGCGCGGGCAACGGCGGCGACGGCGGCGCGTCCGGCACCGGATCCGGCGGAGGCCCGGCGTGACCGCCGCCCGACGCGGCCCCCTGGTCGCGGGCACGTGGCTGATCGGCCTCGGCGTCGTCTTCATCATCCAGACGGCGATGGGCTGGGGCTGGGGCGAGGCCTGGCCCCTGTTCGTGATCCTGGCCGGAGTCGCCGGGCTGGTGACGACCGCGATCGACGGGGTCCACGGCTTCGGCGGCATCTGGGCCTTCACGTGGCCGATCGTGACGATCGTCGTCGGCATCCTCTTCCTCCTGGGCACGACGGGGCAGCTCGGCGCCACGCCGTTCGACCTCCTGGCCCAGTGGTGGCCGGTCGGCCTCGTCGTCCTCGGCGTCTGGTTCCTGATCGGCGCGCTCATCCCCGGGCAGCGACCGCAGGAGCAGCTGGTCGTCCCGCTCACCGGCACCGGGAACGGGAGCGTCAGGATCCAGTTCGGGGCAGGGGAGCTGCGGGCGCGTCGGTCGGCCGCCGGCACGCTCGTCGACGGGAGCTTCGAAGGCGGCGTCGTCAAGCGCGACCTCGGGCCGGGCCGGATCGAGCTGAAGCAGGACACGAGCTCCGGCATGCCCTGGCTCGACAAGCGGTCGAGCTGGGACGTCGGCCTGAGCGGCGAGGTCCCGCTCGACCTGGACATCCAGACCGGTGCCGCGAAGGCCCTCCTCGACCTCGCGGACCTGCAGGCCCGGAACGTGAAGATCCAGACCGGCGCCAGCGAGACCCGCATCCGATTGCCGCGCGCCGCCGGCATGACGAACGTCCAGACCAACGCGGGCGCCGCGTCGCTCACGATCGAGGTGCCCGAGGGCGTCGCCGCCCGGATCCGGACCCGGATCGGGCTCGGCAGCAGCGACATCGACGAGCGGCGTTTCCCCCGAAGCCTCAACGGGTACGAATCGCCGGACTTCGCGACCGCCGCGAACAAGGCCGACATCGACATCCAGGGCGGCGTGGGTTCGGTCCGGGTCGTCGGCGTCGCCTGACTCCGGGTACCGTTCCGGGCATGGTGACCGAACCCGCCGCCGACGCCGATCGGCGCACCCTCGAGTCCTGGCTCGAGGGCCGGGGCGAGCACGAGCTGTTCGCCTGCGACCCGGCCCTGGCCGACACCGCGGCGTTCTGCGCGGCCTACGGCTTCGCGCCCGGGGACTCCGCGAACACGATCGTCGTCGTGGGCAAGGGCAATCCACCCGCGTATGCGGCCTGCGTGGTCCTCGCGACCCACCGGCTCGATGTCAACCGCGTGGTCAAGGGCCGGTTCGGCCGGAAGTCGTCGTTCGCCTCGCCGGACGAGACGCGGGACCTCACCGGCATGGAGATCGGCGGCGTCACGGCGTTCGGGCTGCCGCCCGATCTGCCGCTCTGGGTCGACGCGGCGGTGATGGATCGCGAGCGGATCGTCCTCGGCGGGGGCAGCCGGTCCTGGAAGGTGATCGCCCCGCCGGCGATTCTGCTGACCCTGTCGAACGTGGAGGTGGTGGAGGGCCTCGCCGCGCCGGCGCCGCCCCGACCGGCGGAATCGCCCCGGACATGAAGTCGCCGCCCGCCCCGGTCGGGGCGGGCGGCGGGTGATTCGTCGACGGCGGGGCCGTCAGTCCATCGCGAACTCGCGCAGCTTCCGGCTTCGCGACGGATGCCGGAGCTTCCGCAGCGCATGCGCCTCGATCTGGCGGATCCGCTCGCGCGTCAGGCCGAACTCGTGGCCGACCTCCTCGAGCGTCCGGGGACGCCCGTCGTCGAGGCCGAACCGGAGG
>DATBGP010000446.1:0-7288 GCA_036557925.1 Candidatus Limnocylindrales bacterium
GATGGCCGGCCAGCCGATCACCCAGCAGCGTCAGTCGGACGGCATGGTCTACACCCTGTATCGCGGGTCGGAGCACCCCTTCGTCCACGCCCTGAGCAGCAACGACAAGTGGGCGATCTGCATCGATCTGCCGGCGACGGGCCAGGCCGACGCGGCGGCGGCCGACGACTGGGCGCTCACTCCGGCCGCGAACGGTCGCTCCGTCTTCGCCGTCAACGCGACGCTCGGCCTCGTTGCCGAGATCGATCCATCCGAGCTGTCAATCCGCCGCCAGGGCATCTTCGGCGAGACGTCGGCGGCCACGCCGCGGATCGTGCTCGCGAAGTTCGGCCATGGGCCGACGGCGCCGCTCGGCCGGCGGGCGGTCACCGCGCCGAACGGCGAGACGATCGCGGCGGGCGGGCGGGCCGGACTGGTGGGCCTGCGGCCGGACGACTTCTCGGTCGCCTGGCGAGCCCTCCCCGGCGAGTCGATCCGAGCCGTCGGCTCGACCTCCGACGGCTCGGCGGCCTACGCCCTCACCGGATCCGGCCGGATCGTCGCGATCTCGATGACCGATGGGGAGGTCCTCGGCGACGTCCCGGACGGCGGGTTCGACCGCCTCGCCGCGATCATGGGCGGCTGATCGCGACGTCGAGCCTCGTCCGGTCCTGGTCGGAACCTGCTCGGTACGCTCGCCCGGCGAGAATCCCGACATGACGAGCGCAGCCGGATCGCGGTTGCCCTACTTCGTATAGGCGCCTTCGGGGTCGAGCTCCTCGCGGATCAGGCGCAGCTCGTCGGCCGTGGGCGGCGGGGTCGCAGCGAGCTCGGTCGAGATTCTGACGTCCCAGCCGATCGTTTCGCGGACCGCCTCGACGGTCGCGCCGGGATGGAGCGAATCGAGCCGCATCTCGCCGGCCTCGTCGAAGTGATAGATGCCCAGGTCGGTGACCACGACGCTCGGTCCCCGCCCCAGCCAGCCCTGCTCGCGACGGATCCGCTCGCTCTGCTCGGCGCCGCCGAGGTTGCCGGGGCTCGTCCGGAAGTCGATCGTCTCGACGAAGCTCCGCGCGCTCTGGCGCATGATCACGAACACCTGCCGGGCGTTGATCGCGATCTCGCAGGCGCCGCCGCTCCCGGGCAGCCGCGTCTTCGGCCGGTCGTAGTCGCCGATGACGGTCGTGTTGATGTTCCCGAACCGGTCGATCTGGGCGGCGCCGAGGAAACCGACATCGATGAGGCCGCCCTGGAGGTAGAACGCGAACAGCTCGAACATGCTCGTTGCCGCGGTCGCGCCGGTCACGATCGTCGGGTCGCCGATGCTCAGCGGGAGGCGCGCCGGCCGGGCGCCGAAGACCCCCGCCTCGTAGACGAGCTCCAGGTCCCGGGCGACCGTGCGCTGGGCGAGGTTCACCGCGATGTTCGGCAGCCCGACGCCCACGAAGCAGACCCGCTGCCCGGCGAGCTCCCGCGCCGCCGCGACGATCATCATCTCGGAGCGACTGAACGTGGTCACCTCGGTCACGACGCGGGAACCTCCGCGAGATCGCGCCAGACGGCCTTGCCCAGCCGCTCGGCCGTGGCGACCATTCGGTCGGCGCCCTCCGAGGCGCCGCCGACCCGGAGGCACCCGTCGCAGCGGGCGAGGACCGCCTCGGCGATCGGATGGAAGATCGCCGCGTTCGCCTCGTCAGGATCGTTCCCCGCGACCTCCGCCGCCTCGATCAGCGGCAGCGCGAACCATTCGCCCATCACCGGCAGGTGCCCGCGCCGCCAGAGCGCGAGCGACGTCCGCGTCATCGCCTCGACGTTCGCCCGGATCCGGACCGGGTCGCCGTCCGTGCCCGACCGGTACGGACCCGCGACGAGGATCATCAGCGAGCCGCTCACCGGTACTCCCCGTAGTCCACGACGCCGGACGGGGCCGGGGCGGACGGCCGAAGGGAGGCGACTCGCTCGGGCCCCAGCTTCTCGACGTACTCCGCGCGGCCCGCCAGGCCGTGGACCCAGTCGTCGAGCCACGACTGCGTCGCGGCCTCGTCGCGGGAGATCGGATCCCAGTCGAGGTAGAAGCGGTTGTCCCGGTCGTACGCGCCCTGGACATAGGACGGGTGAGCGCCCCAGGGCTCGACGACCACCGCGTTCACGATCAGGCCCGGGATGATGGTCCGGTTCGGGTCGGCACGGACGACCTCCTCGGGCACGAGCTCCTCGACCACGACGATCACCCGGTCCGCGGCGAACGCGGCCTCCTTCTGGCAGCCGAGCAGGCCCCAGACCTGGGTGTCGCCGCCGGCCGAGGCGCGCTGGGCGTGGACGATCGTGACGTCCGGTCGGAGCGGCGGAACGGCGTAGACGACCCCGTCGCCATACGGCGACTCGATCGGGCGGATCAGCGGGTTGGCCTTGGGAAGGTCGGTCTCGAAGTACGACCGCAACGGGAAGAACGGCAGCTTCGCGGCGCCGGCCGTGTACCGGGCGACCATCCCGAAGTGGCTGTACTCCTCGAGCTCCAGCTCGGGCGGGTCGACCTCGATGCGACGCCGGATCGCGTTCAGCCCGCCGACGCCGGGATTCCCGAGCCACGAGAAGACGAGCTTGCGGGCGACGCCCGCCGCGATCATCTGGTCGTAGATCACGTCCGGAGTCATCCGGGCGAGGGTCAGGTCACGCTTCCGCTGGCGGATGATCTCGTGGCCGGCGGCGAAGCAGATCAGGTGGGTGAAGCCCTCGATCGCGACCGTGTCGCCGTCCCGGACGATCTCGCGGATGGCGTCGGCCATGGTGGCCACCTTCGAAGTCGTCACAGGGCCAGTATCGGGGACCGGATGTGACCGGGACGACCGATCCGGTCAGCCGGCCGCCTCGACCCCGGTCATCGCGTGGGCGGCCTCGGCGGCATGGAGCACCGGTCGATCGGCACCTTCACCGGCGACCTCGGCGACCGCCTCGGTGAAGATCCGGAGCGCCGTGGCCATCTCGGCCTCGCTGACGGTCAGCGCCGGCGACATCCGCACGGACGACTTGCCGCACTCGAGGACGAGCAGGCCGCGCTGGAAGGCGGCCCACTGGACCTCCTCGGCGTGCTCGGGCGTGTCGAACTCGATCCCGAGCATCAGGCCGCGCCCGCGGACGTCACGGACGAGCGACGGGAAGCGGTCGAGGAGCGACCGCAGGCCGGCCTGCGCCTGCTCGCCGCGAACCCGGGCGTTCTCGACCAGGCCGCCCTCGAGGAGGTCGATCGTCGCGAGCGCCGCCGCGCAGGCCACGGGGTTGCCGCCGTACGTGGAGCCGTGCGCTCCCGGGCCCCAGGCCTCGAGCAGGTCGGCTCGCGCGACCATCGCCGCGAGCGTCATCCCGCTGGCGATCCCCTTCGCCGTCAGGAGCATGTCGGGCTTGACGCCCCACTGCTCGATCGCCCACATCGTCCCGGTCCGGCCCGCGCCCGACTGGATCTCGTCGGCGACGAGGAGGATCCCATGGCGATCGCAGATCTCGCGGAGGCCCTGGAGGAAGCCGTCCTCGGGGACGATGTACCCGCCCTCGCCCTGGATCGGCTCGACGACGATCGCCGCGACCTCGTTCGCCGGGACGAGCTTGTCGAAGAGGACCTCGTCGAACCACGCGAGGTCGGCGACGTGGCCGAACGGCGCGTGGTACACGCCAGGCAGCAGGGGCCCGAACCCGGCGTGGTACTTGGACTTCGAGGCCGTCAGGCTCACCGACCCGTAGGTCCGGCCATGGAACGCGCCGAGGAAGGCGACCACGTACGGTCGCTTCGTCGCGAAGCGGGCGAGCTTGATCGCCGCCTCCACGACCTCGGTCCCGGAGTTGCCGAGGTAGGCCCGCGCCCGACCGCCGGCGACGGGCGTGATTCCGGCGATCCGCTCGCACGTCTCGGCGTAGATCGGCAAGTAGAAGTCGCTCGCGGAGAAGTGGAGGAGGTCGCCGGCCTGCTCCTTGATCGCGCCGACGACCGCGGGGTGGGAATGACCGGTCGAGTTGACCGCGATGCCCGCCGCGAAGTCCAGGAACAGGTTGCCGTCGATGTCCTCGACGACGAGGCCGTCACCGCGGACCGGAACGATCGGGTAGGCGCGCGGCAGGCTCGGCGAGGTCCACGTCTCGTCGTAGGCCACGTGGGCGCGGGCCTTCGGGCCGGGCACCTCGGTGACGAGATCGGGGACGGGACGATCCCCGGCGAGACGATTGGGCGTGGACACGACGGATCACCTCGGCGCGACTGGCGGGCGACGACGCATACGGAGTATGCAGAGTGGATATTCCGTCGGGAGGATAGCAGGGCCCGGGCCCTTCCCGGCGCGTCGCGCGCCGTACGATCTGCTCATGAGGGAGATCGACTGGCGCGAAGTCGGGAAGTTCCTGGCGGTGGCGGCGTCCGCGCTCGCGGTGGCATCGGTCGCGATCGTGGTCCTCGACTACGGGTTCGACGTGCCCAACCCCGCCAGCGTGTACCTGCTGGCGGTGGTCCTCGTCGCCGTCGTGTCAGGGACCTGGGGCGCCGTCCTGACCGCATTCGCGGCCTTCCTCCTCGACAACTTCCTCTTCATCGACCCGAAGTACACGCTCACCGTGGCGCGTCCCGGCGAGCTCGTGAACCTGGTCCTGCTGCTGTTCGTCGGCGTTGTCGTCGGTCAACTCGTCGCGATCCAGCGGGTGCGGACGAGGGAGGCGCTCGCCCGCGAGCGCGAGGCGCGGTCGCTGTTCGAGGTCAGCCGGGCGCTCGCGACGCGGCCGTCGACCACCGAGGTCCTCCCGACCATCGCCGGGATCGTCCGGAACGAAGCCGGGATGTCGAGATCCTGGATCTCCCTGGGATCGGAGCTGGGCCAGGAGCGCCTTGCGGCCGACACCGCCGGGGAGGAGGTCCGGCCGTCCGTGGCGATCCACCGGGTGCTCCAGCGGATGCCGGGCGACCAGCCGGCGCGCTGGGACAGGGTCCATCTCCCGTCGCCGCCCGGCAAGCGACGAGCCAGTGGCCTGGACGTCTATCGCGTCCGAATGGAAGCGGCCGGCGAGTCCTACGGCTCGATCTGGGCCGCTCGCGACAAGGTCCGCGGCGAGCCCGACCGGACCGAGACGCGCCTCCTCGCCGCGGCCGCGGATCAGGTGGGTCAGGCCCTCCACCAGGACCGCCTCGCGGCCGAGGCCCAGGCCGCCGACATCGCCCGCCAGGCCGACGCGCTGAAGTCCGCCCTGCTCCAGTCCGTCTCGCATGACCTCCGGACGCCGCTCGCGACGATCCGGGCAGCGGCCGGGACGCTCCGCCCGGACAGCGGCCTGAGCCCGGCCGATCAGGCCGAGAGCGCCGACGCCATCGATCGCGAGGTGGAGTACCTGAACCGGCTCGTGACGAACCTCCTGGACCTGTCGCGGATCGAGGCGGGGGCGCTCCGCGCCGAGCGCGACGTGTTCGAGCTCGACGACCTCGTCGGCCGGACGCTGGATCGCCTCGGCCCGCGGCTGGCCGCCCATCGCGTGGAGGTCGCCCTCGACGCCCCGGCCGTGCTCGTGGACCCGGTGTTCGTCGACGAGGCGGTGACGAACGCGGTCGAGAACGCGGTGAAGTACACGCAGCCGGGTACGCCGATCCGGGTCTCCGCTCGGCCGCTCGACGAGGGGTTCGTCCGACTCACGGTCGAGGACGGCGGGCCCGGCGTGCCGGACTCTGCGATGCCCCATCTCTTCGACAAGTTCTACCGGGTTCCGGGCGCGGCCGGCGGCTCACGGTCCGGGACGGGGATCGGGCTGGCGGTCGTCCGCGGCCTGATCGAGGCGACCGGCGGGCGGGCGGAAGCTCGACTGAGCGACCTGGGCGGGCTCGCGATCGATCTCGACCTGCCCCGATCGGAGCGGGCGACGGCCGCGGCGAGCGACCTGCCCGCCTCCGCGTGAGCGGTCCGGCCGGCCGATCGGAGTCGGCCACGATCCTCCTCGTCGAGGACGACGACGAGACCCGCCGGGTCGTGGGCCGGGAGCTGGGCGCGCGGGGCTACCGGGTGGAGGAGGCGGCCGACGGCGCCGCAGCCCTCGCCCGCTGGGAGCGGCGGCGGCCCGACCTCGTCCTCCTGGATCTCGGCCTGCCGGACCTGGACGGCCTCGAGCTCATCCGCCGGATCCGGCGCGAGGCGACGACGCCGATCGTGATCCTGTCGGGTCGGTACGAGGAGCGGGAGAAGGTCGAGGCCCTGGAGCGCGGCGCGGACGACTACGTGACCAAGCCGTTCGGCGTCGACGAGCTGAACGCCCGCCTCCACGTCGCGCTCCGCCACGCCGCGGGGCCGGCCGCGGATCGCGAGGGCATCCTGACCAACGGGTCCCTGACCCTCGACACGACGCGCCACGAGGTCACCGTCGACGGACGACGCGTCGATCTCACGCCTCGCGAGTTCGAGATCCTCCGCGTCCTGCTGACCCAGGCCGGCCGCCTCGTGACCAAGGGCCGGCTCCTCCGGGTGGTCTGGGGCGAGGCCTATCAGCATGAGGACAGCTATGTCTACGTCCGGGTCAGCCAGCTCCGCCGGAAGCTCGCCGCGGCGGATCCGGAGGGCACGCTTCGCGACCTGATCGTCACGGAGCCCGGGGTCGGGTACCGCGTCCGGGCCGGCCATCGCTCGGAACGTTAGGGCTTCTTCAGGGCGAATCGGTCTCGGCAGCCCGGCCAAGCGTGCGGCGTGGGATAGCGTCGAGGCATGAACACCACTCACTCGACCGGTGCGGTCGAGCGCACGGTCGACCAGGAGATTCGGCTCGTCGCCGACGCGATCGAGATGGTCGCCCGCGGCGTGTCGCCGCGCGTGACGGTGGCCGGCCTTCGCCTTGGCGAGGTCGTGCTGGAGCCCGCGCAGCGGCTGGCGGCATCCGCCGGGGTCCGGCTGGTGCCTCTCTGGAACGGCGACGAATCCGGCGTCGACATCACCGTCGAGGCCGCCGAGGCGTGACCGCCGCCGCTCCCGGCGACTCCCGCAGTGGATCGCTGCTGCTCGTCGAGGACGACGAGAGCCTTCGCCGGATCGTCGCCAGGCACCTGCGCTCGCGGGGCTTCCCGGTCGAGGAAGCAGCGTCCGCGGAGGAGGCGCTGCGGCGCATCGCCGCAGGCCTCCGGCCGTCGTTGGTGCTGCTCGATCTCAACCTGCCGGGCGAGACCGGCTGGGACTTCCTCCGCGGCTCGGCGCTGTCGTCGGCTGGCGCGCCGCCCGTCGTGATCACGAGCGCGACCACCGTCAGCCCGAAGCGGCTGACGGAGTTCCACATCGCCGGGTATCTGCCCAAGCCCTTCCCGCTC
>DATBGP010000447.1:0-2865 GCA_036557925.1 Candidatus Limnocylindrales bacterium
CCTCCGGGCCGGCGAGGCGGCGGTCCCCGCCGGGCTCGACTTCTCGATCGGCCTGCGCCGCTTCACCGACTACACGCTGATCATCGCGAAGAAGGATCCGGGCCAGGGCATCGTCTGGGCGGCGTTCGCGTTCCTGATCGCGGGCATCGCGATCTCGTTCTACCTGCCGCGGCGCCGGATCTGGGCGCGGCTGTCGCCGACCGGCGAGCTGGCCCTCGTCGCCCGCTCGGACCGGTACGTCGACGTCGAGCGGGAGTTCGGGCGGCTGCTCGACGACCTCGTCGCCCGCAGACGGCCGCCGGCTCCGGCAGCGACGCCCGGCTGACGTCCGACGGCCGGTGGCGACGTTCGAGGCCCTCCGCGCGGCGGTGCTCCCGAATGCCCGCTGGCTGACCGGCGGACCGAGCGGATCCGGCGGACCCGGCGGGCCGGGCGCGCCCGGCGGCCCGGTCCGAGACCTCGCCTGGGTCCGCCTCCTGCGCGCCCGCGTGCCGGCCTTCGACGCGCTCGAGCCGGGCGACGTCGCGATCGTGCCGCTGGCGGCGCTCGCGGTCGTCGCGCCGGACGACGACGCGGTCACGACGCTGGTCCGAGCGGCCGCCGAAGCGCGCGTCGGGGGGATCGTCCTCGTCCGCGGCCCGAACGCGGAGCCCGCGGACCGGCTCCGGGCGTTGGTCGACGCGGCGGCGATGGCCGGGGTCCCGGTGCTGGATGCCGGATCGGCCGAGCCGGCTGCGATCGAGCGCAGCGCGATCGGCTTCCTCGTCAACCACCGGGCCGAGCTCGACCGCCAGGCGACCATCCTCGAGACGCACCTCGAGCAGGTCGCGCTGGCCGGCGGCGGGCCCGAGGGCTTCGCGGCCGCGATCGCCGGGTTCCTCGGCCGGGCCGTCGCGATCGAGGGCCGGCGCGGCACGACGCTCGCGGTCCACGCCCCGCCGGACGTCCCCGATGCCGTCGCCGCGGTTGCCGCCTGGCACGGTCGCCGTCGCTCGGCGGCGACCCGGATCCCGCTGCCCCTCCCGCCGTCCGCCGGGGCTGCGGCGGCGGACGCGTCGGGCTCCCTCGTGCTCCTGGGCGATCGCCCGCTCACGGAGCTCGAGCGGATCGCGACGGCCCGGGTCGCGGGCCTCCTCGTCCTGGAGATCGCCCGCGACGAAGCGGTCGGCCAGGCGCTCGAGAACGCACGCCGCGAGACCCTGCCGCCGGACGGGCCGCCGTGGGTCGTGCTCGTGGCGCGGCAGGCCGTTCCGGCGATCGAAGGAGAATCGCCGGACGGTCGCGAGGCGAGCCGGCCCGGCCCCGCCGATGCCGCCCGGCGCGAGGCGCTCCGGCGCGACCTCCGATCGCTGGCCCCCGCCCGCCGGATGGCGCTCCGTGGCGACGCCCTGAGCATCGAGCTGCGGGCGGTGGCCGCGGCCCCGGCCAGCGACGCCGAGGGGATGGAGCTGGCGGCCCGGATCGCGGCGTTCCTCGGCCGGACGGTCGCGGTCTCGCGGTCCTTCGGCGAGCCGGCCGAGCGCTCGGCGGCCGAGGCCGACGCCCGCGCGACCCTCGAGGCCGCGGAGCGCCTCGCGCGCCCGCCCGCGGTCGCCCGGGCGGATCGCCTGCCTGCCTACCGTCTGCTGGGCAACCTGCACAACCTTCCGGAGGGCGAGCGCCAGGCCCGCGCGCTCCTCGAGCCGCTCCTCCGGGGCCGTCCGGACGTCCGGCGCGAGCACCTCGCCACGCTTCGGGCCGTCCTGGACCAGCCGGGGATCGCCGAAGCGGCGGTCGCGCTCGGCGTGCATCGCAACACCGTCGCCTACCGGGTGCGCCGCATCGAGTCCGCGACGGGCTGGCGGCTTGCCGATCCCGAGCTGCGGTTCCCGCTGGCTCTCGCCCTCAGACTTGTGCGAGATGAACAAGTCTGAGGAGGCCTCGCAACCTTCTCGGCCGCAACCTTCGGCGCTAGACTGACGCAACCGCATCGAGCGGCTGCGAATCGTGCTCGGGGCACAAGATCGCCGCCCGGTGTCGCCGGAGAAGCGCAGCGGAGGATCCCGGATCGGTGGTGGTCGTGCGCGAGGAGGTCGACGGGGCCGAGAAGATCGCCGACGCGCGCGAGCGCGGCATCCGGTTCGTCCAGCTCCAGTTCACCGACATCCTCGGCGTCGTGAAGGCCGTCACGATCCCGATCCACCAGCTCGAAGGATCCGTCCGCCACGGGACGTGGTTCGACGGCAGCTCGATCGAGGGCTTCACCCGGATCGCCGAGAGCGACCAGTACCTGATGCCCGACATGGCGACCTTCGCCGAGATCCCGTGGCAGACCGCGGCCGGTCCGCGGGGCACGGCCCGGGTCCTCTGCGACGTCTTCACCCCGACAGGCGAGCCGTTCGCCGGCGATCCGCGCCACGTCCTCCGCCGCCAGGTCGATCGGGCG
Source organism: Candidatus Limnocylindrales bacterium (assembly GCA_036557925.1). Lineage (GTDB taxonomy): Bacteria > Chloroflexota > Limnocylindria > Limnocylindrales > CSP1-4 > CF-46. Next base: position 2,426 of record DATBGP010000447.1, read on the forward strand.
CGGAAGCTCGGCTACGTCGTGAACACCGGCCCGGAGCTGGAGTTCTTCCTCTTCCGGCGCGGGCAGGACGGCAGCATCGCCCCGCTGCCCCATGACGAGGCCGGCTACTTCGACTTCTCCAGCGACCTCGCCCAGGAGGTGCGCCAGGACATGGTCGACGCCCTCGAGGCGTTCGGCATCCGGGTCGAGGCGGCCCACCACGAGGTGGCCGCAGGCCAGCACGAGATCGACTTCGAGTACGCCGACGCGCTGAAGACCGCCGACAACGCGGTGACCTTCAAGTTCGCGCTGAAGGCCATCGCCCAGCAGCACGGCCTCTACGCGACGTTCATGCCCAAGCCGATCCACGGGATCAACGGCTCCGGGATGCACACCCACCAGAGCCTCTGGTCGATCGCCGAGTCCCGGAACGCCTTCGCCGACCCCGACAACAAGTACGG
>DATBGP010000448.1:0-4383 GCA_036557925.1 Candidatus Limnocylindrales bacterium
TGGCCTTCGTCCGGGGTCGCGACTACGTCCTGCCCCAGGACGTGCTGGACATGACGCTCGACGTCATCCGCCACCGCCTCGTCCTGTCGTTCGAGGCCTTGTCCGACGACGTCAGCCCCGACGACCTGCTGCGCCGGATCCTCGGTCGGATCCCCGTGCCGCAGGTCCCTCTCCGAGAGCATGCCGGCGCCGCCGTCCGCGCCTGAGCGGATCCTCCAGCGCCTCGACTGGCAGGTGGTCCGCCGACTGGACGGCCTGCTCCAGGGCGACTACCGGAGCCTGTTCCACGGCTCCGGGCTGGACTTCGCAGCGCTCCGCGAATACCAGTTCGGCGACGACGTCCGGGCGATCGACTGGAACGTGACCGCCCGGATGACCGTGCCGTACGTCCGCGAGTACCACGAGGACCGCGAGATCACGGCGTGGTTCCTGCTGGATCTCAGCCCGTCGGTGGACTTCGGCACCGTCGGCACGGACCGCGAGAAGCGGACCGTCCTCATCGATTTCGTGGCGACCCTGGCGCGGCTGCTGACGCGGCGGGGCAACCGGGTCGGGGCCGTCCTCTCGGGCGGCGAGGGGGTCGTGACCATTCCCGCCGGCAGCGGCCGGGTCCAGGTGCTCCGCCTGATCGAGGACCTCCTGCGCCAGCCGCGGCTGCCGGCGGCGCCGTTCACGGACCTCGGACCGTTGCTGGAGACCGCGGCGATGCGGATCCGCCGGCGGTCGCTCGTGGTCCTCGTCTCGGACTTCATCGGCGTGCCGGGCTGGGATCGCTCGCTGGAGCTCCTGAACCGGCGCCACGAGCTGCTGGCCGTGCGCCTGGTCGACCCCCGCGAGATCGACCTGCCCGACGTCGGGCCCGTGCTGATGGAGGACGCAGAGACCGGCGAGCAGCTCTATGTCGACACGGCCGACGCCGCGTTCCGGAAGCGCTTCCGGGAGGCCGCGGCCGAGCGGGAGGCAACCGTCGCCGGGGCGTTCCGCCGCGCGGGCGTCGAGGCGGTGACCCTCTCGACCGACGACGACCTGGTCCGGGCGATCGTCCGGATGGCGATGGAGCGCAGGGTCCGCCGGCGGGTCTCGGCATGAGCTTCCAGTGGCCGATCATGCTGCTGACGATCCTGCTCGTCCCGTTGTTCGTTCTGGCCGCGCGGCGGATCGAGGAGGGCCGGCGCCTGAAGCTGGCGGCGCTCGGCGGGCTCTCCCGACCGGGGGCGGCGGCAGGCGGTCCGGCGTCGGCAGGCGGTGCGGCGCCGGCCGGCGGAGCTTCGGCTGCCGCACGGGCGGGCGGCCGCTTCGCCGACCGGATCCCGGCCGCGCTCGTGATCGCCGCCCTCGTCCTCTTCGCGATCGCGATGGCCCGGCCGCAGGCGACCGTCGCCCTCCCGCGCGTCGAGGGCACGATCGTCCTGACCTTCGACGTCTCGGGGAGCATGGCCGCCGACGACGTCCAGCCGACGCGGATGGACTCGGCGAAGGCCGCGGCGAAGGCGATCGTCGACCGCCAGCCGCAGGGCGTCGTGATCGGCGTCGTCGCGTTCTCCGATGCGGGCCTCTCGATCCTGCCGCCGACCTCCCAGCAGGCGTCGGTCATCCAGGCGATCGATCGGCTGGGTCCGTCGCGCGGGACCTCGCTCGGCCAGGGGATCGCCGCCGCGCTCGGCGCGATCGACCAGGCCGAATCCGACACCCCCTCGAACTACTACAGCAACCGCTCCGCGCCGCCGTCCGAGCCGCCGGCACCGGTCGCGCCGGGCAGCCATTCGGACGCCGCGATCGTCCTGTTCAGCGACGGCGAGAACAACGAGCAGCCCGATCCGGCCGCCGCCGCCCAGGCCGCCGCCGACCGCGGGGTGCGGGTGATGACGATCGGCGTCGGAACCACGGCGGGCACGACGCTCGACCTCGACGGGTTCAAGGTCCAGACACGGCTCGACGAGCAGGTCCTCCAGCAGATCGCCGACGTCACCGCGGGCACCTACCAGCCCGCCGCGTCCGCCGATCCGGCCGTCGTCTACGACCGGCTGGCCGAACGGCTCGTGTCGCGGGACGAGGATATCGAGATCACCGCCCTCGTCGCCGGCGCCGGCCTGATCCTGCTGGTGTCCGGCGTCGTGATCTCCCTCGCCCGATCGGGACGGATGCCATGACGTTCCAGTGGCTCGGGCTGCTCGTGCTCCTCGCTCTCGTCCCGATCCTCATCCTCGTCTACCTCTGGAGCCTGCGCCGGCGGCGGCGGAGCGGGGCCCGCTATTCGAGCCTGTCCCTCGTCCGCGCCGCGCTCCCCGGCTCGATGCGCCTCCGCCGGCACGTGCCGTTCGCGCTCCTCGCCGCCGCCGTCGGCGCGATGGTCCTCGCGATCGCGCGGCCGTCGGTCGTCCTGAGCATCCCGACGAACCAGACGACGATCATCCTCACGATCGACGTGTCCGGGAGCATGTGCTCGACGGACATCGCGCCGACCCGCCTCGAGGCCGCCGAGGAGGCGGCGATCGCCTTCGTGCAGAACCAGAAGGCCCAGACCCAGATCGGGATCGTCGCCTTCAGCGGCTTCGCCGCGATCATCCAGCCTCCGACGACCGACCAGAACGAGCTGATCTCGGCGATCCGGAGCCTCACGACCGGCCGGCGGACCGCCGTCGGCAGCGGGATCCTGTCGGCGATCGACGCGATCGCCGAGATCGACCCGAACGTCGCCCGCAGCGTCCAGCCGGGCCGGCCCGGGGTCGCCCCACCGCCGGTGCCCGCCGGCACGTACGCGCCGGACATCGTCGTGCTGCTCACCGACGGCGCGAGCAACGCCGGGCCGGACCCGGTCGACGCCGCCCAGCAGGCCGCGGATCGCGGGCTGCGGGTCTACACCATCGGGTTCGGGTCGCCCGAGGGCGGCGATCTCGACCCCGTCTGCCGGCGCCAGTTCATCGGCAACGAGCCGGGCGCCGGCAACTTCGGCGGCTTCGGCGGTGGCGGCGGCTTCGGCGGGGGCGGGTTCCCGCGCGGCATCGACGAGGACACGCTGCGCCAGGTCGCGACGCTGACCGGCGGCGTGTACTACCCCGCCGACAGCGCCCAGCAGCTCGAGCAGGTGTTCAACGACCTGCCGACGACGCTGATCACGAAGCACGAGCTCGTCGAGGTCAGCTTCGGGTTCGTCGGCCTGGGCGCCGTCCTCGCCGCCTTCTCGCTCCTGCTCGGAAGGAAGTGGCGGCCGCTGCCCTGAGCGCCGCCCGCGACCCCGTTCGCCCCCGCCGCCGGCGACCCGTTCGCCCCCGTCGCCGGCGACCCGTTCGCCGAAACTCGTTGCGTGTGCAACAATGCCGTCCGGAGACCGGGTCCCCGCGCGCCAGGTCGGCGTCGAAGGGGTCCGGGAGAAGGACACCACACGCAATCATGGCCGCCGAGCCGATCACCATCCCCACGCCCTCGGGCGCGCCCGCCGCGGCGCCCGAGGCCGTCATCCAGCGCGTCGCCGAGCGGCTCCGCGCGAACAACGTCGAGGTCGTCGTCGTCGATACCGGCGACGCGGCCCGGACCGAGGTCCTCGCCCGCATCGCCGAGGGCTCCGAGGTCTACAGCGGCAAGAGCATGACCCTCGAGGAGATCGGGGTCTTCGCCGCGCTCCACGAGCCCGGCCGGTTCGATGCCGTCCGCCCGAAGCTCCAGGCGATGGACCGCGCGACGCACGGTCGCGAGATGCGCAAGCTCGGGTCCACGCCGGACACGATCGTCGGCAGCGTCAACGCGCTCACCGAGGACGGCGTCCTCGTCGCCGCCTCGGCGACGGGCAACCAGCTCGCGGGCTACGCCGCGGGCGCCGGACGGGTGATCCTCGTCGTCGGCAGCCAGAAGATCGTGCCGGACCTGGACGCCGCGCTGCACCGGATCGACGAGACAGTCTTCCCGTACGAGGACGCCCGCGTCCGCTCGACGCTCGGCGTCGGGACGAAGCTGGAGAAGGTCCTGCTGCTCATCGGCGAATGGGTCGAGGGCCGCACGACCGTCATCCTCGTCCGGGAGCCCGTGGGGGTCTGACCCTCCGGCTCGATCGGCGGGAGGCTCCGGAACGTCGAGTCAACCGGCCGGGGATGCCGGCGGCGCGGCCTCGAGGCGGGCCGCCTTCAGGGTCTCCAGCCGCGGTGTGCCTGCGCGATCATCCTCGGCACCGCGAGTCGCGTCAGGATCGAGCCGATCGGTGCGGTGAACCCGCGATGTGGATGCTCGCCTCCGCGATGGCCATGGCCCCTCCTCAGCCGGCGACGCTCGCGACGAGCGCCTGGGCCTCCTCGAGCAGCCGGTCGAGGTGGTCCTCGCCGCGCCAGCTCTCGGCATAGACCTTCGCGACGTTCTCGGTGCCGGACGGTCGAGCCGCGAACCAGCCCTTGG
>DATBGP010000449.1:0-4289 GCA_036557925.1 Candidatus Limnocylindrales bacterium
CGCCGGATCGCCTGGCTCATCGCGACGCGGCGGGCGAAGCCCTCGGAGATCCTGGCGCTGACGTTCACGGAGAAGGCCGCGGCCGAGATGCAGGCCCGGGTCGATCAGCTGGTGCCGTATGGGTACACGGACTCGACGATCGGGACGTTCCACGCCTTCGGCGATCGTCTGATCCGGGAGTACGCGCTGGAGCTCGGACTGCCCGGCGACGTCCGGGTCCTGAGCCGGGCCGAGGCCGTGATCTTCCTCCACGAGCACCTGTTCGCGTTCGACCTCGACGAGTACCGGCCGCTCGGCGATCCCACCCGGTTCCTGGCCGCGCTCGCCGGCCTGTTCAGCCGCTGCAAGGACGAGGACGTCTCACCGGCGGCCTACCGGGCGTGGGCGGACCGCCTCGCGACCGAGGCGGCCGCGGATCCGGCGGATGCCGGACTGGCCGAACGGGCGCGCCGGCAGGTCGAGCTCGCCCGGGCCTACGCGCGCTACCAGGAGCTGCTGATCGCGAACGCCTGCATCGATTTCGGCGACCAGGTCGCGCTCGCGCTCCGGCTCGTGCGCGAGTCGCCGGCGGCGCGGGCGGAGATCCAGGCGCGGTTCCGGCACGTGCTCGTGGACGAGTTCCAGGATACGAACCGCTCCCAGTCGGAGCTGGTGTCGATCGTCGCGGAGCCCCACCGCAACCTGACCGTCGTCGGCGACGACGACCAGTCGATCTACCGGTTCCGTGGCGCGGCGATCAGCAACATCCTGGGGTTCCGCGAGCGCTACCCGACGACCCGCACGATCGTCCTGCGGCGGAACTACCGATCCCGACCGGCGATCCTCGAGTCCTCGGAGCGGCTCATCCGGTTCAACGACCCGGACCGGCTCGACGGCCGGGAGGGCATCGTCAAGCGGCTGACCGCCGAGCGCGGCGTGGACCCGGCGGGACGGACCGTCCGCCACGTCAGCCATCCCGCCGGTGGCGACGAGGCCGATCGGATCGCCGCGGAGATCGCCGACCGGATCCGGGCCGGCACGTCGCCGCGCGACGTCGCGGTGCTCGTCCGGGCCAACGGGCATGCCGACGCGATCCTCCGGAGCCTCGACGTCGCCGGCGTCCCGTGGCGGTTCTCGGGCACCGCCGGGCTCTATGCGCGGCCGGAGGTCCGGCGCCTCCTGGCGTTCCTCCGGGTGATCGCCGACCTCGGCTCGTCGGTGGACCTCTACGGCGTGGCGACGAGCGAACCGTACCGGCTCGGCGGCGAGGACCTCACCGCGATCGTCACGAGCGCCCGGCGCCGGAACCGGACCCTCTGGGACGTCCTCCAGGAGCTGGTCCGCCAGCCCGGGATCCTCCGGGTCTCCCCGGAGACGCGGGCCGGCGTCGCCCGGCTGGTCGACGATCTGCAGGCGCTCTCCGTGCTCGCCCACGAACGGCCGGCCGGCGAGGTCCTCTACGCGTTCCTGCGGACGACCGGGACGCTCGCGCGGCTCGCCGCCGAACCGACGGTCGGCTCCGAGGAGGCGCTCCGGAACATCGCCCGGTTCTTCGAGATCGTGCGCTCCCAGTCGGACCTCCTCGCCGACGATCGGGCGACCTTCGTCGCCCGCCACCTGCAGACCCTCATCGAGGCCGGCGACGATCCGGCCACCGCCGACCTCGACCCGGACGCCGACGCGGTCGCCGTGCTGACGGTCCACAAGGCCAAGGGACTCGAGTTCCCGATCGTCTACCTGCCCGGGCTGGTCGCGGGGCGGTTCCCCACGCCGCGTCGCCGGGAGTCCCTCGCGATGCCGCCCGAGCTCGTCGGCGAGTCCGAGGCCTCGGACGAGGAGATCCAGCTCCGCGAGGAGCGCCGTCTCTGCTACGTCGCGATGACGCGGGCTCGCGACGAGCTCGTCCTGTCGCATGCCGCCGACTACGGCGGCGGAGCGACGCGTCGCGTCTCGCCCTTCGTCCTCGAGGCGCTGGACCTGCCACCGACGGCCGCCGAGCCGGCGGTCCGGGCCGTCACGGCCCTCGATCGGATCGACGCGATCGGCGAGCCGGGGGTCACACCGGATCGCGTCGCCCGGGGACCGATCGGCGAGCCGCTGACCCTGTCCTTCTCGGCCATCGACGATTACCTGACGTGTCCGCTGCGGTACAAGCTCGGCCATGTCGTCCGCGTGCCGGTCCCGCCGCACCACGCGATGGTCTACGGCGCCGCGCTGCACCGCGCGGTCCAGGAGTTCCACCGGCGCCAGGCGCGCGGCGAGGTGATGACCGACGAGGAGCTGGCGGCGTCGTTCGAGGCGGCGTGGTCGAACGAGGGGTTCCTCTCGCGCGACCACGAGGAGGCGCGTCTCGCGGCCGGCCGCGAGACGCTACGCCGCTTCCGGGCAGCGCAGCTGGAGCCGGGCGCGGTGATCCCGGCCTACGTGGAGCGTGAGTTCTCGTTCTCGCTCGGCGGCGATCGGATCCGGGGACGCTGGGATCGGGTCGACATCGAGCCGGCGGACGGCGCCGCGGCGGCCAACGGCGATGCGGGCAGCGTGGCGGCGTCCGAGCCGTGGGCGGACGCCGTCGCCCCGACTCTCGGCCTGACCGGCCACGAGCGGGTGACGGTCACGGACTACAAGACCAGCGACGTCCGCGACCCGGCCAGGGCCCGGCAACGCGCGAAGGACTCGCTCCAGCTCCAGATCTACGCGATGGCCTGGGAGGCCATCACGGGTCGCCTGCCGGAGGCGGTCCAGCTCCACTTCCTCGACACGGGAGTCGTCGGGCGGACGGAGCTGGATCCGAAGCGCCTGGCGAAGGCCCGCGAGCGGATCGGCGTCGCCGCCGAAGGCATGCGAGCCCGGGACTACACGCCGAAGCCGAGCCCGACCAGCTGCGGCTACTGCCCGTTCCGGGCCATCTGCCCGTCGAGCATCGCGACGTGACCGGGCGGCTGGCCGGCGTGACGACGGTGAGCTTCGACTTCGGCAACACCCTCGTGCCGGTGGGCCGCGATGCATTGCGCCGGGTCGTGGAGCTGACCGCCGACGGCGTCGTCGGCGACGACCCCTCGATCGATCGCGACGCGTTCCTGGCTGCGTGGGTCGACGAGCGCGAGCGCCAGTTCCGCCAGAACGTTCCGCAGTTCCGCGAGGTCGACATCGGCGAGCGGCTCGTCCGCGTGTTCGCCCGGCTGCGCGGGATGTCACCCCCGGGACCGGACGAGGCCTGGGACGTGGAGCGGGCGGCGGCCCTCTCGCAGCCGGGGGAGATCGAGCGCGCGCTCGACCGCTACAGCCGGGCGTTCGTCGACGGCCTCCCGCCGGCGACCGGCGTCGACCGCCTGCTCGAGCAGCTCGCGGGCGAGGGTCGCACCCTGGCGATCCTGTCGAACTGGCCGCTGGCGGTGACGATCGACCGCTACGCCGAGGCTCGCGGCTGGACGCGGCACCTCGCCGCGATCGTCGTGAGCGAGCGCGTCGGCGTGATCAAGCCGCATCCCGCGTTCTTCGCTGCGGCGTGGTCTGCGATCGGCCGACCGGATCCGGCCGGGATCCTCCACGTGGGCGACGACTGGGCTGCGGACGTCGTCGGTGCGGCGGACGCGGGCTGGCGGACGGCCTGGATCGCCGATCGGCCGAGCGACTCGCCGCTGCCGTCGAGCTCGCCGGACGCGGATCGCCGCGCCGATCTCACCCTGGACGCGGTGGCCGACCTCGCGGATCGGCTCGCACCGCTCGACGCGACGCACGCCGCACCGGCCCCGGCGGTCCTGCCGGGCACCGTCGGGACGGCCGGGGAGGGGCGCGGACCGTAGACTGCTCGGCGCATGGAGGCCCGCGACCGACTGACGAACCTCGGCTTCTTCGCGGCTGCCGGTGTCGTCTGGATCCTCGTCGCCCTCGTCGTCACGACCCGGGATCCGAAGGTCGATCCGGCCGCGGGGTACGTCGGGGCGCTGCTCATCGGGCTGGCGCTCGGACTGACCGTGATCCCGCTGTTCTGGCTGGCGGTGTTCGGCCGGCACCGCCGGATCGCCTATCGTGGCGACTGGACGCGGGCGGTCCGGCGCGGCCTGTGGGTCGCGATCGTCGCCGCGGTGTTCGTGATCCTGCGACTGCAGGGAGTCTTCCAGCTGCCCATCGCGCTCTTCATCGTCGCGCTCGTCGTCCTCGCCGAGGCGACGCTCTCGGTGGAGCGCTGACCGACCCGTGGGGGAGTGCCGCGCCGGCCCGGCGCGGACCAGCCAATCAGGAGCCTTCGTGACCGATCAGACCACGACGACCGCGCCGCTCGACCTCGCCGAGGCCACGCCCGCGGAGCC
>DATBGP010000450.1:0-5785 GCA_036557925.1 Candidatus Limnocylindrales bacterium
GGTGCCGTCCGGCAGCACCTTGACGGGCTGGTCGGGCGGGACGACGCTCGGCACCGGAACGGCGACGCCGGTCCCGCCGCCAACGCCGAAGCCGGGCTGCGACGGGAACACCCCATTGCCCAGGCCCGTCCCGGCGACCGAGATCGCGCCGTTCGTCACCGTGTTCAGTCGGCTGCACCAGCCGCCGTAGCCGTCCGACGAGCCGCAGATCACGTCGTACTGGGCCGCGAACGGGTTCAGCCAGAGCAGGGCCTCGGGAGCGCGGCCCTTGATCGGGCCGACCCCGTTGCCCGTCGTGAGGTTGGCGCTGTTGACGTTCGCCATCGTGTTCCAGAAGAGGACGCCGAACAGCGTCCCGAGCGAGAGGAAGAGGACGGCGAAGAAGGTCACGACCGTGGCGCCCTGTGTGCGCTGCATGGCGGCGGAGATGAACAGGCCCATCGATCCGAGCCCGATCGCCGTCACGATCAGCACCGCATACGCGCGCAGGACGTCGTCCGGGCCGACGCCCCCGAAGACGAAGACGATCGCCGTCAGGGGGATCGATGCCGCGATCAGGAGGAACACGTAGGCGAGGGCGCTGAACAGCTTGCCGACGACGATCGCGAAGGACGAGATCGGCGTCGCCGTCAGCATGTCGAGCGTCTGCTTCTCGCGCTCGAGGCTGATCGCCCCGGAGGTGAACGCCGGTGCGAGGAAGACGACGAGGAGGGTCTCGACGAGGACGAGCGCCCCGAAGACCTCCTGGCCGACCTGCGCGGAGGCGAAGGCCGCGGCGCCGCCCTGGAGCGAGGCGTTCTGGACGTAGGCGCGCTCGGCGACGAGCTCCCACGCCCAGGCGAAGAGGCCGAGGAACAGGAGGTAGAACGTGAGGACGACGAACGCCCGCCGACCGCGGACCCGCCCGCGGAGCTCCTTGACGCCGACGGCCGCGATCCCGCCGATGCCGTTCCGGGCCGCTCGCACCGGGTTCGGAGGACGCCGCCCCGCCGGCGGCTCGGTCGCGCCGGTCGGCGTCGCGGGCGCCGCAGCCTCCGTCGAGTCGACGGTCTCCTCGACCGGCGGCGTCTCGTCGGACATCTCAGGCCACCTGGCCCGGGCTCGACCCGGCATCGCTCGAGCCCGCCGCCGCCGTCACCTGGAGGAACAGCTCCTCGAGATCGCTCGCCGCCCGGGCGAACGACGAGATCCGGATTCCCGAGCCGACCGCCCGCGCGAGGAGCGCCGCCGCGTCCTCGTCGCCACCGCGGAACCCCAGCTCGAGGACGCCGTCCTGGAGCGCCGTCGCGGACGCGACGTGCGGATCGGCCGCGAAGAAGGCCCGCGCCGTCTCGACCTCGTCGGCGGAGCCCAGCACGCCGACGCGAAGGACGGCCCCGAACCGGAGGCGGCGCTCGATCTCGGCGACCCGGCCCTGGGCGAGCACCTGGCCGTGGTCCACGATCGCGACCGAGGTGCACAGCTCCTCGAGCTCGGGGAGGATGTGGCTGCTGATCACGATCGTCTTGCCCAGCGAGCGGAGCTCGCGGAGCAGCTCCCGGAGCTCGACCCGGGCCCGCGGATCGAGGCCGGAGGCCGGCTCGTCGAGCAGCAACACCTGCGGGTCGTGGACGAGGGTGTGGGCGAGGCAGAGCCGCTGCTGCATGCCCCGCGACAGGCTCTGGACGTAGGCGTCGCGCTTGTCGCCGAGGTCGACCAGGTCCAGGAGGTCGCCGATCATCCGGCGCCGCCGGTCGCCCGGGATCCCGTAGCAGCGGGCGAAGAAATCGAGGTACTCCCAGACCTTCATGTCGTCGTACACGCCGAACACGTCGGGCATGAAGCCGAGGACGCGCCGTGCGGCGTCGGGGTTCCGGCGGACGTCGATGCCCGCGACCTCGGCGTGGCCGGATGTCGCGGTCAGGAGGGTCGCGAGGATTCGGAGGGTGGTCGTCTTGCCGGCGCCGTTCGGCCCCACGAGCCCGAAGATCTCGCCCTCGCCGACGGCCAGGTCGATCCCCGCGACGGCGACCGTGCCCGGGTAGCGCTTCACGAGCTGGCGGGTCAGGACGACGTCGGTCACTGCACCGTCCCCTCGATCGCGACCGCGGCCGAGAACCCGACCGGGTCGTCGCGCTCGTTCACGTAGCGGACGAGGAACGCGCCGGTCGTCGGGTCGACGTAGCGGGCCGGGTTCGCCAGATCGTACGGCTGGCCCTGGGCCGGATGCGGCAGGCGCTCCCACGTCGACGCGCTCCGATCGAAGACCTCGATCTCGGGCAACCCGTCGAACTGGTCGGCGGGCTGGGGCTTCGGGCAGCCCGGTGCCGGGATGAAGCGGTCGTCGTTCGCCTGGCCCGGTCGATCGAGGACGACCTGGCAGGCGGCCGGCAGCGGCTCGATCGGAACGCCGCCGGAGATCACGCCCTCGGCGCCGAAGCTGAAACCGAGCCGCACGTGGCTCACGGTGAGGGTCCCGTCGAACGGCAGCGGCCGATAGCTGACGGTCGCCGAGCCGCGCCCGAACGAGAACGTCGACGGGTCCTTCGTGAACATCCCGGCGTCGCTCGCGACCACCGTGCTGTTCAGGAGATCGCCGAGGAACAGGACCCGGCCCTGGATCGGCATCGACAGAGGCACGTAGTAGAGGACGTTGCTCAGCCGCGTCGACGCCTGGCCCTCGACCGCCACGTCGAGGATCGCGTCGCGGCCCCACGCCAGCAGCACCGGCCCGTCGGCCGGCAGCCGCCCGAATGTCCCGGTCTGGGGATCGTTCGTCAGCTGGCTCAGGACCTGGTAGCGGACCTGGTCGCGCCGAGCCCCCTCGTTCGCCCCGGTGGTCCCGTCGAAGAACAGCTGGCCGAAGATCCGGTCCGACAGCGCCTGGCCGAAGTTCGCGCCGTTGATCCCGAGCGAGACCGCGACCTCCTCGCCCGGTGCGAGATCCTTCAGGATCTTGACGTTCGAGCCGAGGACGACGGCGGGCTTCTCCAGGGTGATCGTGCCGTCGTTCCGGATCGTCCCCGTGAGGGTGCCGTCGACGAGCTTCAGGTCCGCGTGGATCTTCGGGGCGACGACCTGCGACTCGGCCCGGATCGTCCGGAGCGACTGGACGCCCACGCTCAGGTCGCGGACGCGCGACGGATCGCCCTGCACGATGTCCAGGCTGGCGCCCTGACCGCCGAAGATGTCGCCCGAGATCGGCGACGAGAGGAGGGCGCCGCCGGGCACCGCGACCTGGTAGGTCCCACGGGTCGGCGAGAACACCCCGAGGTAGACCTGCGCGGTCGCCTCCGTGGCGTCGGGGGCACCGCGGACGACGCCGACCTCGTTGACGATGATGCTGCTGCCGCGCAGGGCCGAGCCGAACGCGTACGCACCGGCCGCGAACCCGACGATGAGGACCGGGATCGTGACCCAGGCCCACTCGCGGCGATCGATCCGACGGAGGACGAGGTAGTTCACCGGGCCGATGAGCGCGATGTAGCCGAAGAGCAGGGCGAGCAGCCCGCCGAGCGGCGGCAGCTCGAGCGAGGGCAGATTGCTGACTGCGCCGACGATCTGGGTGTCGTCCGCGAGCGCGACCGAGCCCTCCGACCGTGGCGGGATCAGGGCCGGCCAGAGGCTCGACGAGACGGCCGACTCCCGCGGCCAGCCGACCGTCGGGTCGATCCCGAGGATGGTCACCGAGCCGCCGCCGTACGTGGCCTGGGCCGCGACCGTCCGGTCGCCGCTCGTCGCGAGGGATCGTCCGCGGGCGAGGTCGCCGGCCATCGCCGGGACGTCCTGCGCCTCCTTCGGCAGCGTGCCCAGCAGCGGGCGCAGGGACGCGGGAGCCACGTCGAGCGTCGAGGTCGGGCGGTAGGGCAGGATGTCGTCGGGGAATCCGCCGAGCGCGCCGATCCCGGTGGTGCCACCGACGATGACGAGCCGGCCGCCGAGGGCCAGCCAGCCGCGCAGCGCGGTGAGCTGCTCCGTGCTGAGAGTCGATGCGTCGACGTCCTGCCAGACGAGGCGGTCCATCGCCGACCACGCCTCGATCCGTGTCGGGAGGTCCTCGACACGGAGCGGCACGACGACGGTCGGCTGCTGGCTCTGGACCGCCGGCAGGCTGAGCGTGCCGACGAGCGGCTGCGGATCGACCGCGAGGACGCCGACCACGAGCTGGCCGGGGTCGTGGATCGTGACCGCGACCTTCTGCCGGGCAACGACGCTCTCGCCGCTCGCGAAGACGACCTCCAGCTGCTGGCCGAAGGACGGCGGCTGGGCGTAGAGAATCCAGTCCTTGTCCGACGGGCTGTCGAGCTGGACCGGCGTCGCGAAGCGCGTCCCGCCCTGGCTCCCGCCCTGGAGGCGGAGCTCGCCGCTCACCGACGGCCCCTCGTTCCGGAGGTGGACGAGGACGGCGATCCACGATCCGAGCCGGGCATGGCCCTGGAGGAGGACGCGCGCGGTCATCGTGGGCGGGTCGGCGGCCGCCGCGGGGCCGGCGACGGTCGCGGCGAACGACCCGAGCAGGATCGCGGAGGCGAGGGCGCGGAGGGCTCGGACCCGGCGGGGCGGGCGTGACGGCACGGACACTCCAGGTATGGTGGGCGGGAGCGGTTCCAGCATCGACGTTGCGGCCCCCCGAAAAGTTGCGTCCCCGGAGACCTCGCCGGTCGCCCCACCGACCGACGACGTCCCGATCCACCGCATCGCCCGGTCCCACGACGGCGGATCGCGCCCGGCTATCGTACGATGGCCGTCCGGGCCGGCCGCCGCGGCGTCACCCGTCTGGCGGGTCCGCCCGCCGGGTCGCCCGAGCCCATCCACCGAGGAGCCCGTTGCCCCAGATCCGTCCGTTCCGCGCCCTTCGGTACGCCCCCGAGACCGTGGGCGATCTCTCGGCCGTGGTCGCGCCGCCCTACGACGTCCTCTCTGCCGCGGATCGGGATCGCCTGATGGCCCGCAGCGAACGGAACGTCGTCCGCCTCGACGCCCCGCGCGACGAGGTCGGCGACGCCGAGGACGACCGCTATCGGCGTGCCGCTCGGACGCTCGCCGCCTGGCGTTCCGACGGGACGTTCCACAAGGACCCGCGGGCCGCCATCTATGTCTACGAGCAGGCCTACCGCGTACCGGGGACGGAGATCGACCGGACGCAGCGGGGGTTCTTCGCCCGCCTCCGGCTCGAGCCGCTCGAGGCGGGATCCGGCGTGCTGCCGCACGAGCGGACCCTGGCCGCCGCCCGCGAGGACCGCTACCGGCTGCTGCGGGCGACGGGTGTCAACACGAGCCCGGTCGTTGGGCTCTACGACGATCCGTCCGGCCGAACCGCGGCGATCCTCGCCACGCTGACCGCCGCACCGGCGGCCGAGGACGTCGTCGACGACGACGGGGTCCGCCACCGGCTCTGGGTGGTGCCGGCGGACGGCCCGCAGGCCGCGGACGTGGCGAGCCTGATCGAGATCGCCTCGGCCGAGCCCGTGACGATCGCCGACGGCCATCACCGCTACGAGACCGCCCTCCGCTACCGGGATGAGCGGCGGATGAGCCGGTCCTGCGAAGAGGACCCGGCATTCGACTACCTGCTGATGCTCTTGCTCGAGACGACCGCCGAGCCGTTGACGGTCCTCGCGACGCACCGCCTGATCTCCGGCCTCGCGGACGGCGCGCGCGGCGACGTCCCGGGCCGGCTGTCCGGGCTGTTCGATCTGTCGGCCGCGTCCCGCGAGCAGCTGCTCGAGGCGTTCGGCGATGTGACGGCCTCGGGTGGTCGCGGCCGGTTCGGGCTGTGGACCCGCGACGGCGGCTGGGTGCTCCG
>DATBGP010000451.1:0-3244 GCA_036557925.1 Candidatus Limnocylindrales bacterium
GGCCTCGAGACGGGCGGCCAGGGAGCTCGCCGCCGAGTTCAGTCGATGGTTGCCGACCGCCGACGCCATCTGGTCGGCGAAGCCGCGGGCGAGGGCCGTCTCGTCCGGCGTCCAGCCGTGGACCCGATCGTGATAGAGGACGAGGAGGCCCAGCGGCTCGTCGCGGAAGATGATCGGGGCGAAGCAGACGCTCCGGATGCCGTTCCGGGCGTACACGTCGCGCGCGCCGCCGGTCGATTCCGTGAGGGCATCCTGGAGCGCGACCACCTCGCGGGTCGCGAGCGCCTTGAAGCCGGCGACCGGGGCGTCGGCCACGAGCGACGAGACCCATTCGAGGACCTCGTCCGTCAGGCCGTGATGGGCGGCGATCGTCAGCGGCGTCCGGCGCCGTCCGTCATAGAGCCAGAGGCCGATCCGGGCGAGCTGGAAGATCTCCATCGCGTCGGCGACGACGTCTTCGAAGATCGTGTCGAGGTCGAGCCGGCCGCTGACCTCCGATGCGAGGCGGCGGAGGGCGTCTCCCCCGGACAGCGCGTCCGGACCGGCGAGGCCCGGCTCGCCGAACGGACGAACGTGAGTCGTGCCGCGGGCATGGCCGGGCTGCGGACCGACCTGGGAGGCGGCCGGTCGATGCGCGTCGGGATCTGGTGGCTCGTAGGCGACGGCCATCCGCTGGGGTGGACCTCTGCACGGTGGGGCGCCTCGGGGACGGCGCCGCGATTGGGCTCCCCCCGCGGAACCGTACGAGCGGGTGCTCCCGAGAGGCGATGGCCCAGAGGTACCGCCGCCCGTTCACCGACCGGATGCGGGCTCGCTCCGTTGCGCCTCGCCGGCCGGGGCGCCTCGCCGGCCGGCTGCGCCTCGCCGGCCGGCTGCGCCTTTCGGGCCGGCCGGGGCGCCTCGCCGGCCGGCTGCGCCTTTCGGGCCGGCCGCGCACGCCGACCGCGCCAGCCGACCGCGCCAGGCGAGACCTGCATCGGCATCGAACTGGGCCGAGGGTCCCGGTTTTCCCTCTGGGCCGAACAGGAGCCCGGCATCGCCGGGGTTCCCGGGCCCGCGGGCCAGTCCACTCGCCCACAGCGCCCGGCGCGCTTGAGGCAACGCCTCGCATCCCCGATGCCCGCCTGGCGCGCTTGAGGCAACGCCTCGCGAATCCTCGATGCCCGCCGCGATCCGGATCGGTTCCTGGGCCGGCCAGGTTGTCGGGCTGTGGCGCGTTGGGCGAGTGGGGTCGATCCTGTTCGGCCCGGGTGAATTTCCGTCAGTCTGCGGTGCGCGCCGCCGGCGCGGCGTCGCCTGCCAGCTCGCCGACGTTCGCGAGGATCAGGTCGGCGTTCGGTGCCAGCTCCGCCGCCGACGCCACGCCGCTCGCCACGCCGATCGACCGGCCCGCGCCGGCCGCCCGCGCCATCCGCAGATCCGCGGGCGTGTCGCCGACCATCGCGATCCGACCGACATGGACGCCCAGCTCGGCGGCCAGCCCGAGGAGCGTCGCCGCGTCCGGCTTCGTGGGTCCGCGGTCGTCGCCGCAGCGCACGGCGTCGATCAGCGCAGCGAGGCCGAGCCCCTCGAGCGTGGCCTCGGTGGGCCGCCGATCGTCCGTCGTCGCGATCGCGATCCGCCGGCCCGATCCGCGGATCGCCGAGAAGAGCCCGGCCAGGTCGGCCAGCGGCACTGCGCGTTCCACCGGATCGGGCTCGAACCAGGCGTCCGCGAGGACGCGGCGTGCGGCGGCGACGCTCGGGCACCAGCGCCGCAGCTCGGCACCGACGCGCTCGTGGATCCCGGCCATCGTGTCCAGGGTGAGCGGGCCGCCCGGGAGGACGCGATCGGTGGTCGGGTCGTAGCCGATCGTCGCGAAGACGTCGCCCGCGACCGGCCGGCGAGCGGCGATCTCCAGGCGCGATCCGAGCTCTCTCGCCCAGCCGCTCCACATCGCCTCGAAGGAGATCAGCGTCCCATCCTTGTCGAAGACGACCAGCTGGATGTCGTCGAGGGCCGGATGGAGCTTCGGACTCAACTCTCCGCGATCGCCTGCTCGATCACCGCGTCGGCGCTCGCCGGCCCGGCCAGGACGAGAGCCGCCTCGACCGGGAAGGAGACCGTGACGGTCTCGCCGACGGTCGGGTGGGCGAGGTTCGGGTCGTTGAACTGGTCGAACGACAGCGTGGTGCCTGCGCCCAGGTTCAATCGGGTGCGGACGATCGAGCCGAGGAAGCTGACGTCCTCGACGGCGCCTCGAAGGCGGTTCGCGCCGCCGGCCTCGCCGAGCTCGACCGCCTCCGGCCGGAGGGCGACCGTCACCTGGTTCGACGCGGCCGCCTCGATCGGCTGCGCGCCGCGCATCTCCTGGCCCTCGACGCTGACGCGGGAGCCCGGGCCGTCGATGACCGTCGCCGGTAGCAGGTTCAGCGTCCCGACGAACGATGCGACGAACGGCGTGGCCGGGAAGTTGTAGATCTCGGGCGGCGGCCCGATCTGCTCGACGCGGCCCTCGCTCATCACGACGACCCGGTCGGAGAGGGACATCGCCTCTTCCTGGTCGTGGGTGACGTACACGGTCGTGATCCCGAGCTGGCGCTGGATCCCCCGGATCTCCTTGCGGAGGGCCACCCGGATCTTCGCATCGAGCGCGGACAGCGGCTCGTCGAGGAGGAGGACCTCCGGCTCGATCGCGAGGGCCCGGGCCAGCGCCACGCGCTGCTGCTGGCCGCCCGAGAGCTGGTACGGATAGCGACCGCCCTTGTCCGGGAGGTTGATCAGCTCGAGCAGCTCGCCGACCCGCTTCCGGACCTGGTCCTTCGGCCGCCGCCGGACGCGCAGGCCGAAGCCGATGTTGTCCGCGACCGTCATGTTCGGGAAGAGCGCGTAGGACTGGAAGACCATTCCGACGTTGCGGCGGTTCGGCGGCCGGTGGGTGATGTCCGTGCCATCGACCGTGATCGTGCCGGCCGTCGGCTGCTCGAAGCCCGCGATCATCCGGAGCGTGGTCGTCTTGCCGCAGCCCGACGGGCCCAGGAACGAGACGAACTCACCCTTCTCGGCGGACAGGTTGAAGTCCTCGACGGCGGCGCTGGCGCTGCCCGGAAACCACTTCTTCACCCCGCTGAGGACGAGGAAGCTCATCGCTCGGTCTGCTCCATCAATGTCCGGCTCCCACTTCGACCGCCCGACCGGGGCCACGGCTCGTCCGACCGATCACGGCGATGAAGACCATTGCGAGCCAGGTCAGGCCGAAGCTGAT
>DATBGP010000452.1:0-4517 GCA_036557925.1 Candidatus Limnocylindrales bacterium
GCGGTCGCCGACTACGGCTTCCACATGATCATGAGCGACGTCAACGACGACACGCTCAAGGAGATGGACGGGCTGGTCGCCGAAGGCAAGACCGATCCGTACTACCACGGGATCGCCCGGTACCCGATCTTCGAGGGCGAAGCGACGAACCGGGTGATCCGCCTGGCCGAGGCGGCCGGCGTGCCGGTCTACATCGTCCACCTCTCGGCCCGCGACGCGCTCAACGCCGTCCGGGAGTCGCGCGATCGTGGCGTGAACGTCTTCGCGGAGACGTGCCCGCAGTACCTGTTCCTCTCGCTCGACGACCTCGGCAACGGGTTCGAGGGCGCGAAGTTCGTCTGCTCGCCCCCGCTCCGCCCGGCCGACCACCAGGAGGAGCTCTGGACCGGCCTCGTGAAGGACGACCTCCAGCTCGTGTCCACCGACCACTGCCCGTTCGACTTCGAGGGCCAGAAGGACCTGGGCAAGGGCGACTTCCGGAAGGTCCCGAACGGCCTGCCCGGCGTCGAGGACCGCGTGGACCTGCTCCACGATGGCGGCGTCGTCGGCGGCCGGATCACGAAGGAGCGCTGGGTCGAGATCCTGTCGACCGCACCGGCGAAGCTGTTCGGAATGTTCCCGCGGAAGGGGACGATCGCGGTCGGCTCCGACGCGGACATCGTGATCTACGACCCGAACGCGACGCGGACGATCAGCGCGAAGACCCATCACATGGACGTCGACTACTCGTGCTACGAGGGTCGCTCGGTCCAGGGCCGCTCGGACATCGTCCTGTCACGGGGCTCGGTCATCGTCCGCGACGGGCAGTTCACCGGCCGCAAGGGCGCCGGCAGGTTCGTCAAGCGGGCGACGGCCGACTACGCCCGGATCAGCTGAGACGGTGACGAGCCGGGCGATGACGCGCGCAGGGACGGTTCCGGCCAGCCTCGAGATTCCGGCGGTGGCGGGCCGCCTCGCCGAGGTCCGAGCGTTCATCCGCGCCGTCGCGGCCGGGGCCGGAGCAGGCGACGAGACGACCTCCGACCTGGTCCAGGCCGTCGACGAGCTCACGTGCAACGTCATCGAACACGGCTACGAGCGGCGGCCCGGCACGATCCGGGTCTCGGCGGTCGAGGAGGGCGATGTGCTCGTGGTCCGGATCCGGGACGCCGCCCCGGCCTTCGACCCGCGCACGGTGCCGGAGCCCCGGCTGGACCTGCCCCTGGAGCAGCGGCCGCTCGGCGGGATGGGGATCCACCTCGCCCGGGCGCTGACGGACCGCATCGACCACCGTATCCTGCCGGATGGCGGCAACGAGGTGACGGTCACGAAGCGGCTGCGCCCGGACGACGCCCAGGAGGGCGACGATGGACATCACGACCGAACGGCCGACGGCTGACGTCGCGGTCATCGCCCTGGCGGGCGAGCTGGACGGCTCGAACTTCGAGAACGTCATCGAGGCCGGGCGGATCGCCCTGGCGGCCGGCGCCAGCCGCGTCGTCATCGATCTGGGCGAGCTCACCTACATGGGCAGCTCGGGGCTGGTCGCGATCCATTCGATCGCGCTCCTGACCCGCGGCCGGGAGCCGGTCTCGCCGGAGAACGGCTGGCAGGCGATCCACGACATCGGCAGCGAGGCCGCCGACGCCGGCGATCCGACGCTCCACCTCGCCGCGCCCGGGCCGTCGGTCAGCCGCGTCCTCGACCGGAGCGGGATGTCCGGGCTGTTCCCCGTCCATCCCGATCGCGGGACCGCCGTCGCCGCCGCCTCCGGCTGAGGCGCCGCCGGCATCCGCCGTGGCCACGATCGCCCTCGACCGTCTGCTGGACCCGGACGCGGTCCGGCCGCTCGTCGACGCCGCCCGCGCGCTCCTGCCGGGGTCGACGATCACGATCTGCGATGCCGACGGGGCGCCGCTGGCCGGCCTCGAGGCATCCGCGACGTCCGCTCCGTCCGCCCGTCGATCGATCGAGGTCGGGGGCGGGCCGGTCGGCCAGGTGGAGGTCGCCGCCGATGGGGCCCTCGCCGCGAACCTCGACGCCGTCGCCGCGCTGCTCGCCTCGTCCCTCTCCCTCGCGGCGTCCGAGGCAGCCGCGCGACGGTCGGTGACCGCGGCCGCGCTGGACGACCTCCGCGAGCTGTCGCTCCTGTCGAAGCTGGCCGAGACGATCGGCGCGGCGGTCGATCCGGACCGGATCGCCGGCTGCGTCCTGGAGACGATCGCGCGGCCGCTGCGCGCCGACGTTGCGATCGTCCTGCCGGCGGATCGGCTCGACGGCGGGCGGGTCGCCGCGGCGCTCGGCGAGCCCGGCGACGTGGAGCGGCTGGTCCGCGACGCGACACCGCTCCTCGCGAGGCTGCGGGCGGAGGACCCCGTCCAGGGCACCTGCGTCGACCTCGATCGCCTGGCGGATCCGGACGGCTTCCCGTCGATCGTCGCGGCGGTGCTGCGGACGACCGAGGCGACGCAGGGCGCGATCGTCCTCGGCCGCCGGTGGGACGCGCCGCCCTTCGAGGACATCGATCGGCGGCTGGTGGCGTCGGTCGCGAGCGAGACCGCCGTGGCCCTCGAGCGCGCGTCACTCCAGCGCGAGATCGTCAACCGCCGCCGGCTCGACGACGAGCTCGCGATCGGGCGCCGGATCCAGCGCTCGCTGATGCCGCGGCGCTTCCCGAGTCTGCCCGGGTGGGAGATCGCCGCCGCGTACGAGGCGGCGCGTGAGATCGGCGGCGATCTCTACGACGCGTTCCTGCTCCGCGACCAGCCGGGCCGCCTGGCCTTCCTGGTGGCCGATGTCACCGGCAAGGGCATCCCGGCGGCGATCCTCATGGCCGACACGCGGGCGCTCCTCCACGCAGCGGCGGACTGGGGCCCGGATCCCGCGGAGACGCTCGCGCGGGTGAACCGGATCCTCGTGGAGGAGCGGGCGGTCTCCCTGTTCGTGACGGTCGCCCTCGGCCTGATCGACGCGGCGAGCGGGGACGTGGCCTTCGCCAGCGCCGGCCACGATCCCGTCCACGTGCTCCGGGTTGACGGCTCCCTCACCGCGCTCGAGCCGACCGGACGGATCATCGGGCTGGCGGCCGACATCGGGGCCCACGACGTCCGCCTCAGCGTGGGTCCGGGCGACGCGATCGTCGCCCACACCGACGGCATCACCGAGGCCCGCTCGCCCCAGGGCGCCTTCTACGGCGAGGACCGGCTCCGGGCCCTGCTGGCGTCGCTCGCGGGTCGACCCGCAACGGAGATCGTGGACACGGTCATCGCCGACGTCGCCGACTTTCGGGCCGGGAGCGAACCGAACGACGATCTGACCCTCCTCGTCGTTCGCCACCTGCCCGCCTGACGTCGCGTCGGGCGGTCGGTTCGAGCCCTCTCCGGCCAACCCCGCTAGACTCGACGGGCCCCCGAGAGCCACGCCTGAGGACGCATGCCCTCCGACCTCCTCGTGCCCGCGTTCATCGTGACGCTCGTCGCCAACGCGATCCTCGTCGTCGTCGCGATGCGCGGACTGATGACCGGCCGTCATGTCGACGAGCGGCGCCCGGCGCCGCCCGCGCCGAGGCCCACGCGCTCGGTGGCGGACCCCTCGCCGACGGTTGCATCGGTCGTCGCGGCGGCGCCGAGTCCGACTGCAGCGCGACCCGGGACCGAGCGCCCGGACGCGCGGCTGTCGCCGACGATGACGTCTGCCGTGACGGGCACGTCCGAGTTGGCCCCGTTTTCCCCCGTCCCCTCACCCACGCCCCAGGCGGATCCCGATCCTTCGACGACGGCCTCGGCCCCGACCACACCACGGGGCGCGACCACGCCGCGACGGCCGACCTCGCCGACGCCCGGTCCGCCCACCTCGGCTGAGCCGGCCGAGACCGCGCCGACCGCCGTGACCGCCGTGACCGCCGATACCGCCGATGCCGCCGATGCCGCCGATGCCGCCGACGCAGGGTCGACCGCCGTGCCCGCCACCGCGGCCGCGAAGGCGGCGAAACCGGGTCGGCGCCGCCGCTTCGCGCTGCCGCCCCTCGACGACGACCACGAGAAGGTCAATCGCTCGATCGAGAGCTTCCTCGCGAGCGGCGAGGTCGCGGCCGAGCGCACGCCGACGACGACGCCGACGACCGTCGCGCTCGTCACGATCGCCGGCCTGGACACGGACGGGATCGCAGACGCGATCGAGCGCGCCCTCCGGACGGCGGCTCGCGGTCGCGGGCCGGGGCGGGTCGAGCGCGCGGGACCCGACCGCTGGCGGATCGTGCTCCTGGCGACCGGCGAGCTGGCTGCCCGCTCCTACGGACATCGACTGCGGGCCGGGGTCGAGCCACTGATCGCCGCGACCGGCGAGCCGGGCCGGGTGCTGGTCGCGACGGCGACCGTGCTCGGCGACCCGATCGACGTCGCGAACGCGACCGCCGAGCGGCGCCTGGCCGCGATGCTCGCGGACGAGGGCGAGGCGCCCCGAGCCGCCGCGGACTGAATCCCGGGGTTCCGCGGCGGGTCTGACCGCGCCGGGCCGACCTGCGCCGCCGCCACCCGGGC
>DATBGP010000453.1:0-5237 GCA_036557925.1 Candidatus Limnocylindrales bacterium
CGGCAGGCCGAAGACGTCGGCGGTCAGGTGGACCGCGGCCGGGGACTGCGCTCCGCCGCCCGAGACCCGGAGCTCCCGCAGGGGCGTCTTCGCCCGGCGGGCCGCCCGCTCGCCGCCCTCGCGCAGGGCGAAGGCGAGGCCTTCGAGGATGGCCCGGTAGACGTGGGCCCGCGTGTGGACGTCGCCGAAGCCGATCATCGCGCCCTTTGCCTCGGGTCCCGGGATCCGGACGCCGGGCGTCCAGGTCGGCTGGAGGACGAGGCCCATCGAGCCGGGTTCTGTCGCCCGGACCAGGTCGTCGAACAGGGCCTCGGGCGCGACGCCGAGCGCGTCCGCCTGGGCGACCTCGGCGGCGCCGAACTGGCGCTTGAACCAGTCGACCAGCCAGTACCCGCGGTAGACCTGGACCTCGAGGCTGTACGCGCGGGGGATCGCCGCGGGGTAGGGCGGCACGAGCGGGATCGCCTCGACGTAGCGGCGCTGGGTCGTGTTGATCGTCGCGGCCGTCCCGTATGACAGGGCGCCGACGTGCGGTTCCAGCGCCCCGGAGCCGATGACCTCGCAGGCCTTGTCGGCCGCCGCGGCGAAGACCGGCGTGCCGGCCGGGAGCCCCACGAGCGCGGCCGCCTCGGCGGTCAGCTCGCCAAGCTGGTCGCCGGGAGCGACGAGCTCGGGCAGCCACGCCGGGTCGACCGGGGCGGCCTGCCAGCGCCAGTCGCCGGGCTTCGCCCAGGCGAGCTGCTTGAAGTCGAACGGGAGATAGCCGACCTGGGCCGCCAGCGAGTCCACGAACCGGCCGGTCAGGCGATGGGTGACGTAGCCCGAGAGCAGCAGGTGGCGCCGGATCCGCGACCACGTCGCCGGCTCGTTCGCGCGGAGCCAGTTCGCCTCGCAGTCGGCCTGGAAGGCGGCGACCGTCCGCCGGACTCGCAGCGCGCGGAACGCGAGCCCGGTGGCCCCGCCGATCTCCGGGACGTCCTCGGCACGGCGCTGGTCGAGCCAGACGATCGCCGGCCGGAGCGGCGTGCCGGCCTCGTCGGTCACGACCACCGTCCCGCGCTGGGTCGTGAGCGTCAGGCCGGCGATCGCGTCGCGTCGCGCGACGCCGCCGGACCAGAGCGCGGCGCAGGCCTCGCCGATGGATCGCCAGTAGAGGTCCGCGTCCTGCTCGGCCCAGCCGGGCTGCGGCGAGACGTACGGCTCGATCGGGATCCGGGCCTTCGCGACGACCTCGCCGCGGGCGTCGAAGACGATCGCCCGGACGCTCTGCGTCCCGACGTCGAGGGCGAGGACCTGGTCCGCGGTCACGGGTCGGCCGTCACGGATCGGCCGTCACGGCAGGAGCACGCCCGGGTTCAGGAGCCGATCGGGGTCCAGCCGTCGCGCGGTGGCCTCGAGCAGGTCCAGGCCGAGCTCGCCCTTCTCCGCGGCCAGCCACGGGCGGTGGTCGCGGCCCACGCCGTGCTGGTGGCTGATCGTGCCGCCGTGGCGGACGATCACGTCGCTGGCGGCCGTCTTCAGCCGGCGCCAGCGGTCGAGGGTCTCGTCCGGGTCGGCCGCGATCCGGAAGACAACCGTCGCGTACAGGCTCGAGCCGCTCGGGTGGAGGTGCGAGAGGTGGCTGAAGGCATGGACCTGCTCGCCGCCGTCCTCCAGCCCGTGACGGAGCGTCCGGCCGAGGTCCGCGGCGAGCTCCGGGAGCCGGCTCCAGTCGGCGGCCGTCTCGAGCGTGTCGATCGCATAGCCGCGCTCCCAGAGCGCGTCGCGAAGGTCCGGGACGCGGAAGCGGTCGCGCAGCCAGCGCCGGCCGATCGAGCCGCCGACGCCCGTGCCGCCGTGCCGTCGGACGATCGAGCCGACCTCCCGGACGGCGTGTTCCACGATCTTCTCGCGCCCGCTCGCCGCCACGAGGAGGAGGCAGGGCTCCGGACCGATCCGCCGGAACCGGAGGTAGCCGCGGAGCGCATCGAGGGACCGCGACTCGCCGGCGAGCGCGAGGGTCGTCGCCGTCTCGAGGGGCGTGGAGAGGCGGACCATCGAGAGGGGCAGGCCGGCACGGGCGATCTCGCGGGCGGCGTCGAGGGCTCGCGGCCACTCCCCGAGGAACCACGACGGGACCGCCTCGACAGGCGGCTTCGAGACGGCCCGGAGCGTCGCCTCGGTCAGGATCCCGAGCCGTCCCTCCGAGCCGAGCACGAGCTCACGCAGGTCGGGGCCCGCGGCGCTGGCGGGGGGCGTGGGCAGGGCGATCGTGCCGGCCGGCGCCTCCAGCCGCCCACCGGCAAAGAGCGCTTCGATCCGGCCGAACCCGATCGACTGCTGACCTGCGCTCCGGGCCACGACCCAGCCGCCGACGGTGGAGCGTTCCCACGACTGCGGGAAGTGGCCGAGCGTCAGGCCGTGCGCGGCGAGGGCAGCCTCGACGTCCGGCCCGAGCGTGCCCGGACCGAACGTCGCGAGCCCGGACGCCTCGTCGAGGCTCGTCAGCCCCGAGAGCCCGTCCAGCGCCACGGTGACCACCGGCCGATCGTCGTCGGGATCCGGGGTCACGCCGCCGACCACGCTCGTCCCGCCGCCGAAGGGGATGAGCGACAGCCCCGCCGTTCGCGCGGCGTCGAACAACGCCCGCACGTCCGCGGGGTTCGCGGGTCGCGTGACCGCATCCGGCACGCGGCCGAGCCGGCCGCTCCGGAGCGCGATCCAGTCGGGCAGGCTCTGGCCCCGAGCGTGCCGGATGCGGTCGAGGGGATCGGCCGCCCACCGCGCGTCGGACGCCAGGCGGGAGGGCGGGAGGCCGGCCATGACGTCGTCGAGGGTCGCGTCCCGGGGCGGGGTCCCGGGCCCGATCTCCGACTCGAGGAGCCGCAGCGCTCCCGGTGCAACCGTGGGCGGCGTCGCGTCCTCGTCGATCCAGCCGTTCCATCGCCGCACGCCCATCGCGCCATGGTGCCCGATCGAACCCGGCGGGGACCGACCCCTCGCGCGGCGGGTGCTACCGTCCGCGCATGCGAGGCGATCGAGTCGAGATCGTGGTCGACACCGGCCAGGGCGGCACGCAGACGTTCGACATCGTGGCGTCGAAGAACGGCCGCCGGATCGAGATCACGACGGCGCGCGGCGTCGTCGAGGTCAGCGAGGTCACGCGTGGCGGGACGCCGGTCCGGACGGGCCGGTTCATGGCCAGCCGGCTGATCGCCCTCGTCGAGCATCCGGCCCAGGAGCAGCCCGACAGCCGGGTCGAGGTCCAGACCCGCCGGCGCCTCCGCCCGCCCGAGGGCGCGTAGCCCGCAGGGCGCCCAGGAAGAACGGCGCGTCGGGCGCTCAGAACGGCGGCCAGGGGATCGCCGGCCAGTCCGGACGGGGCTGCGGGAACCGGCCCGACTCGAGGAGCCGGTCCACGCGGCGGCGGGTCGCCGCGATCTCGGCCCGCGACAGGAGGTCGGCGAGGTCCCGCGCGAGGTCGCCCCGGAGGACATCGGCCAGGCGGCCGAGGCCGGCTCGCTCGTCCGCCGCGAACGGCCGCCCGCGCCAGCCCCAGAGCACGGTCCGGAGCTTCGGCACGGTCGAGAACGTCACGCCGTGATCGACCCCGTAGACGTGGCCGCCCGCCACCGGCAGGAGATGACCGCCCTTGCGGTCCGTGTTGTTCACCGCGGCGTCGAACACCGCGATCCGGCGCAGCCGCCGGTCGTCCTCGAGGACCATCGCGACCACGTCGACCGTCGGCTCGACGTCGATCCAGAGCTGGAGCGCCCCGTCGCCGAACGGGCCGTCCCGCCGGATCGTCGGCGGCACGATCGACCAGCCGATCGCCTCGCTGGCGAGGAACGCCGCGACCTCGCGGTGCGAGAGCGTCCCGTCCGGGAAGTCGTCCAGCGGTCGCTCGCCGGCGGTCGGCTTGTAGACCGCCTCCACCTCGATCGAGCCCTCGGGCTCCGGGCACGGCAGGGTGACCCGGCAGAGCATCGCGTGGTTCGACGAGCCCAGGAGCCGCCCGAGGATCTCGATCTCCCCGTCGCGGAGGACCTCGATGGCGCGCGGCGTGTCGATCATCGTCGTCGGCCGAAAAGGGGCGTTGGGGCCGGGATCAGTTGACGTAGTGGCCGTTCCGCCGCGGGCAGATGTGGCCCTGCGGGTCGAGCGGCTCGCCGCAGAGCGGGCAGGGCATGCGGCCCGCGGCCACGACCGAGAGGGCGCGGTTGGCGAACCCGCGGGCCTCGCTCGGGGTCATCCGGACGCGGAGCGTGTCGGGCCCCTCGTCCTCGTCGTCGTCGACGCCCTCGAAGGCCGCCAGGAGCTCGCCGGCCGGCGAGCCCGCAAGCCCCTCGATGTCGGACAGGTCGATGACCGTCTCGCCCTCGTCCTCGTCGTCCTCGTCGCCGAGGCTCGGGACGGACTCGTCGTCCTCGTCCTCGTCCTCGTCGCCCTCGGCCCGGGCCTCCACGAGGATCCGCTCCGCGTCGCCGTCCCAGCCGAGGGTCAGGGTGGTGGCCCGGAACGCCTCGTCGATGGGCTCGTCGAGGGGCTCGCCGTCCTCCGGCGCGTCTGCGGTCGAGGGGCTGATCCCGCGGCTCTCGAGCTCGTCGAGGAGAACGCCGAGGCGCTCGGCCAGGACCGCGACCTGGACCTTCTCGAGCACGACCGAGACGACCTGGCCCGCCCGGCGGGCCTGGAGGAAGAACGTGCGGCTGCCCGGCTTGCCGACGGTGCCGGCGACGAAGCGGTCGGGGGGATCGAAGACGAAGAGGCGTCGGGTCATCGAATGACTCTACCGGAGGGGCGGATTCGACACGTTCGCGGCGGGCTAGCTGACCTGGACCTGGATCGCGTGATGGCCGCGGGCGCCGTCGGGCAGCGGCGGTGTCACGTCGGCCGTCTGGACGGTGCCGGTGCCGTCGGTCGCCCGGACCTCGATCGTGTGGTTGCCGGGCTGGACGGCGGACGCGTCCCAGGCGACGAGCCACTGGACCCAGGTCGTGTCGGAGATCGGGGTCGACAGCTGGGCCGGCAGCCACTCGCCGCCGTCGACTGCGATCTCGACCTTCGAGACGCCCCGGTCGGGCGCCCAGGCCACACCGGCGACCGCGACCCGACCTGCAGCGACCCGTTCGCCGTTCGACGGCACGTCGATCCGCGACTGGGTGAGGATCGGGCCGTTCTTCGACCAGCCGAGCGGGACCCAGTAGCCGTCGAACGCCTCGATGGTCGTCAGCTCGAGGTCGCTCAGCCACTTCGTC
>DATBGP010000454.1:0-21129 GCA_036557925.1 Candidatus Limnocylindrales bacterium
CTCAGCCGGATGACCGCTCAGCCGGATGACCGCTCAGCCGGATGGCCGCTCAGCCGCGCGGCCGGCGGTTCGCCCTCACGCCCGGCCGCGGCGCCCGCGCGACCAGGAGCGGCTCCCGCCAGGGCCCCACCAGCTGGTCGAACTGCATCGCCGGAAACGCGTGGCGGAGCACGATCGCGTGAACGGCCCGGTCCAATGACCGACGCACGGCCGGTTGGATCGGCCCGGGCAGCGCGGCCGCGGCGTCCCGCCGGGCGAGCTCCGACGAGACCCGGAGCGCGTCGTTTTCGTCGGGTCGCAGGCCGGGCGGCCAGGGTGGCCCGCCGCGGCTCCCCGACTCCGCCCCGACGGCCGCCGCGATCCGGCGCAGGTCGTCGGCCGAGAGCCGGCGCAGCGCATCGATCGCGGTCGCGACCGCCGCGCCGTTCGGGCCGTATCGGGGCTGGTCGACGGCCGCCGTCCAGCCGCGGGTCAGGCGCTCCTGGACGCGCTCGCGGAAGTCGCCCGAGAGATGCTCGTCGAGGAACGAGCCCAGGACGATCTCCTGGCCGTACCCGACCGCCGAGTCCCGCACCCCCGGGTTCCAGCGGACGGCCCGAGGCAGGCGCTCGTGGACGCGCCGCTCGACGGACTCCAGCCGCTCGAGCAGGTCCGGCGGCAGGAACCTCGCGATCGAGGCAACGAACGCGATCGGCGGTGTCTCCGCGAGCGTGAGTCGATCGATCTCGTCGGGGGTCAGCCGTTCGATCCGGTCGAGATGCCGGGCCAGCGCCTCCTCGGCGTCGGCGGGGCGCCGCCGCGCCGGCCGCGAGGTCGGGCTGCGCGCCGGAGCGTCCGGTGCGCCGGGCCGCGGTGCCCAGGCGCGACCGCCGGCGCGCGCCGAGGCCCGGGCCGGCCGGGCGAGGCGCTCGCGGTCGTAGCGGGCGCGAAGCTCCGGGTCGGAGAGCCAGTCGTGGGCGACGTTGATCCGCTTCGCCCGCTCGTCCGCGTCGGGATGACCGCCGGCGACGTCGGGATGATGCTGCTTGAGCAGCGCCCGCCACGCGACCTCCACGGCCTCGAAGGAGGCGTCGACCGGGAGCTCGAGGCGCGCGTAGAGGTCGTCGGTCGGGAGCATCGCGCGGGGCGGCATCGCCGCCTCATCCTAGCGGCGGTCAGTCGCCGCGGATCAGCGCCTCGACCTCCTCGATCGAGCGGATCGAACGCTCCCCGGTCGCCCGGTTCGTGACCTCGACCCCGCCGGCGGCCAGCGACTTCGGCGAGACCGTGAGGATCCACGGCATCCCCAGCAGCTCGGCGTCGGTGAACTTCACGCCGGGCGACTCGTCGCGGTCGTCGTAGAGGATGTCGCGCCAGTAGCCGGCGCCCTGGGCGACGTCATGGAGGCGATCGGCGACCTCGGTCACGCGCGGCTCCCGGGCCGCCCCGATCGCCACGAGGTGGGCGACGTACGGCGCCACCTCCTCGGGCCAGACGATGCCCTTCTCGTCGTGGTGGGCCTCGACGACGCAGGCGACGTTCCGCCCGACGCCGATCCCGTACGAGCCCATGACGATCGGGTGCCGCTCGCCGTCCTCACCGAGGTACATCGACTGGAACGCGTTCGTGAAATCCGTGCCGAGCTTGAAGATGTTGCCGACCTCGATGCCCTTCCGGAGCTTCACGGTCGAGCCGCATCGGACGCACGGATCGCCTTCCCGGACGTTCGTGATCTCCGCCACGGCGTCGGGCGTGTAGTCACGGGGGACGTTGACGTTCTTCACGTGCCAGCCGACCCGGTTCGCCCCGGCGACCAGATTGGGCGAGCGCACGACCAGCTCGTCGACCACGATCGTCGAGTCGCGGGCGCCGATCGGCGAGCCGTAGCCGGCCTCCATGCCGCGCGCCCTGATCTCCTCCACCGTCGCAGGCCGGAGCCCGCCGATCGCCTTGATCGCGTTGACCAGCTTCGTCTCGTTGACGTCGTAGTCGCCGCGCACGATCGCCACGACGAACCGGCCGTCGCCGGTGACGAAGAACGCGGCCTTGGCGGTCCGGCTCCGGGGGACGTCGAGGAACGTTGCCAGCGCGTCGATCGTCGTCGCGTTCGGCGTCTCGACGTCCTCCGTCGGGAGGGCGTCCTCGGGCTCCGGGTCGGGCTTGGCCGCCTCGGCGATCTGCTGGTTCTCGGCGTAGCCGCACTGATCGCAGAGGACGAGGGTGTCCTCGCCGAAGTCGTTGAGGACCATGAACTCGTGGGCCTTCGAGCCGCCCATGATCCCGACGTCGGCGCCGACCGCGATCGCGTCCAGGCCGAGCCGCCGGAACGTCCGCTCGTAGGCCGCGTACTGCTCGCGGTAGCTCTTGTCGAGGCCGGCCTCGTCGCGGTCGCAGCTGTAGGCGTCCTTCATCACGAACTCCCGGACGCGGATCAGGCCGCCGCGCGACCGGGGCTCGTCGCGGAACTTCGTCTGGAAGTGGTAGACCATCATCGGCAGCTGGCGGTAGCTCTGGACGATGTCCCGGAGGAGGATCGCCACGACCTCCTCGTGGGTCATCGCGAGGACCATGTCGCGGTCGCCGCGGTCCTTGAACCGGACCAGCTCGGGGCCGATCTTGTAGTAGCGGCCGCTCTCCTTCCACACCTCCGCGGGGTGGACGACCGGCATCTCCATCTCCTGGGCGCCGATCCGGTCCTGCTCCTCGCGGATCACCTGCTCGACGCGCTTGCTCACCCGGAACCCGAGCGGCAGCAGCGAGTAGATCCCGGATCCGAGCTGGCGGACGTAGCCGGCCCGGAGCAGCAGCCGATGCGACGCCATCTCCGCCTCGGCGGGGTCGTCGCGGAGCGTGCTGAAGAAGAGATGGCTCAGGCGCATCGGCGAAGGATACCGAGCCGACGGCCCGCGCCGCGCGGAGGCTGCCCCGAGCGGAGGCCCGCCCGCGTGGAGCCGCGCCACGACGCCGCGCGGACGCCGCTCCACGCGGAGGCCTGCCCACGCGAAGGCCGCGCCGCGACTCGGCCTGCTGCTAGCCTTCCGCCGTGGCCTCCGAGCTGACGTTCCTCCTGCTCGCCGTCCTCGCCCTCTCCGTCCTCTTCGACTACATCAACGGCTTCCACGACACGGCCAACGCGATCGCCACGTCGGTCTCGACCCGGGCTCTCCGCCCGGAGCACGCGATCCTCATGTCGGCGACGGCGAACTTCGTGGGTGCGCTCACCGGCACGGCCGTCGCGGTCACGATCTCGTCGGGCCTGGCGACGACGCCCGACGGCCCGCCCGGTCAGGTGATCGTCGCCGCGGCCCTGGTCGGCGCGATCATCTGGAACCTGATCACGTGGCGCCTCGGCATCCCCAGCTCCTCGAGCCACGCCCTGATCGGCGGCCTCCTCGGTGCCGTCGCGATCTCCGAGGGCGTCTCGGCGATCAACGGCCAGGGAGTCGTGGACAAGGTCCTGATCCCGCTCGTCCTCTCGCCCGTGCTCGGGATCACGATCGGCTTCCTGTTCATGGTCGTGATCCTCAACCTCTTCCGGCGCGCGAACCCGCGCCACATGAACGACCGCTTCCGACGGCTCCAGGTGGGATCGGCCGCGTTCATGGCGTTCAGTCACGGCAGCAACGACGCCCAGAAGACGATGGGGATCATGACCCTGGCCCTGATCACGGCCGGAGTGCTGCCACCCGGCTCGCCGATCCCCCTCTGGGTCATCGTCCTCGCCGCGTCGGCGATCTCGCTCGGAACGGCCGCCGGCGGCTGGCGGATCATCAAGACGATGGGTCAGCGCGTCGTGAAGCTCGACCCGGTCCACGGCTTCGCGGCGGAGACGACGGCGGCCTCGATCATCCTCACCGCGTCCCATTTCGGGATGCCGGTCTCCACGACCCACGTGATCTCGAGCGCGATCATGGGCGTGGGGTCGAGCGACCGCCTGTCCGCGGTCCGCTGGGGTGTCGCCGGCGACATCGTCATCGCCTGGATCCTGACGCTGCCGGCGGCGGCGCTGGCGGCGGCGCTCGCCTGGCTCGTCCTCTCGCCGATCCTGCTGTAGTGCGCCGCCGGCGGGATCGGCGCCGGGGCATCAGGCCGGCAGCAGCCGCGTCGCGGGCAGGAGGTCGCCGACTACGCCGCCGGCGATCGAGGCCCAGGCCGGTCGGGTCCGGCCGTCGCCGAGCTCGAGCCAGCGGATCGCGTACGCGACGCGAACGGGGCCGGGAGGGTCCGTCGGCGTCACTGGCGCGGTGCGCGTCACCGCGACGGACGCCTCCCGCGAGAACGAGGCCGCGAGCGCGCCACGGGTCAGGATCGGGGCCAGCTGCGCACGGGTCCGATCGACCTCGCGGCCGAACGGGAATGTCGTCCAGCGCGGCGGGAGCCGAATCGGCTCGCTCGTGCGCAGGACGAGGTCCAGGGCCAGCCGGCCCAGCTCGTGGCGGGCATCGACACGATCGGCCTCCGCGCCGATCGTCCCGGCCGCGACCACGGAGCTCGTCGGGCGCTCGAACCGGAGGAGACGGGACCGCGGCTCGGCGATGACGCGGCCGCGGCGGGCGACGATCGACATGCCGGGATCGTCGGGGCGCTCGATCAACGGGCGGTGATCGCGGCGTCAACGTTGCGAGCCATCGGTTGGTTGGCCCGAGCCCACGATGCGCCGGTGCATCAGATCGCCGCCGGGCACGCGTGGCGCGTCGCCGGATCGCGGGCTGTGCGGCGGGTGCCGCGCTCACCCGGAGCCGAATCGGTGCACCGGTGAATACCGGCCACCTGGTGGCGCGCGGCGCGTGGTGGGCGATGGGCGGGCCGCGCGGGCGGGGCGGGCGTGCCGCGCGGGCGCCGGTCGCGGCGTCGCGAGGCCGAGAGCCGGGGGTCCGCCAGGTGCGGTCTGAGGCGGGCGGGGGTCGCGGCGGCGCGAGGCCGAGAGCCGGGGGTCCGGCAGGCGCGGTCTGAGGCCGGCGCGGTCTCAGGCCGGAGCGGTCTCGGGCGGGCGGCGGAAGACGTAGCCCACGCCGCGAACCGTGTGGATGAACCTGGGGGCCGACGCGTCGTCCTCGAGCGTCGAGCGGAGCCAATGGACGTGGACGTCGACGGTCCGCGTCTCACCGGCATAGTCGTAGCCCCAGACGTGCTCGAGCAGCTGGTCCCGCGTGAACGCCTGGCCGGGGTGCCGGAGGAGGAAGACGAGCAGCTCGAAGGCCTTCGGCTTGATCGGGACCGCCTCGCCGTTCCGGAGCAGGCGATGTCCCGCGAGGTCCACCTGGACGCGTCCGAGATCGACGACGGGCGACCCGGCCGGACCGACCGCGACCGCCTGCTCCGAGCGGCGGAACAGCGCTCGGATCCGGGCCGAGAGCTCCCGGAGCGAGAACGGCTTCGTCACGTAGTCGTCGGCGCCGAGCTCCAGGCCCACGACCTTGTCGAGCTCGCTGTCCTTCGCCGTGAGCATCACGATCGGCACGCCCGACTCCGCGCGGATGATCCGGCAGACCTCGATCCCGGACAGCTCCGGGAGCATCAGGTCGAGGAGCACGAGGTCCGGCGGCGCAGCCCGGAAACGCGTCAGCGCGGCCCGGCCGTCCGCGGCCTGGATCACCTGGAACCCCTCGGCCTCGAGGGCGTCCGCGAGGGTCTCGCGGAGCGTCGTCTCGTCCTCGACGACGAGGATCGTTCGTGCCATCTGGGGGCCATGATACGAACGTCTGTTAACGAACCATTCGGCGCGGCGAAGCCGCGACGGCCGCCCGGTCGCCGCGACCGCCGCCCGGTCGCCGCGCTCGGCCGTCAGGCGGCCGCGAGGAGCCCGATCGCGGCGTCCAGTCGCGCCAGCGTCCGATCGCGGCCGAGCGCGACCATCGTGTCGAACAGCGGCGGCGTGGCGGTCCGTCCCGTCGTCGCGACCCGGATCGCCATGAACAGGTCGCCGGCCTTCCAGCCGCGCGCCTCGACGAGGGCCCGCAGCGGCGGCTCCAGCTCGTCGGCCTCCCAGGTGACCCCGTCGTGGGCGACGAGCACCTCGCGGGCGGCAGCCAGCCCGTCGCGGGTCGTCGCCGCGTCCCAGCGCTTCGGGATGAGAACCCCTGGATCCACGTCGAGGTCCTCGACCCACAGGAACCCGACGAGGTCCACGATCGCGGCGAGGGTCGGCAGCCGCTCCTGGACGATGGGCAGCAGGGCCCGGACCTCGTCGTCCGACGGCAGCCGGTCGATCTGCCCCGCCTCGGCCGCCCGCTCGAGGAACGGCCGGAGCCGGTCGACGAGGTCGTCGGGCTCCAGCCGCCGGATCCACTGGCCATTCAGCCACTCGAGTCGATCGCGGTCGAACCGGGCGCCGCCCTTCTGGACCTTGTCGATGTCGAACCGCGCGACGATCTCCTCGATCGCGAGGATGTCGTCCTCGGTCCCGGGATGCCACCCGAGGTAGGCGAGGTAGTTGAGCAGGCCTTCGCGGATGAAGCCCTGGGCGCGGTAGTCGTCGACCGCGGTCTGGCTCTTCCGCTTGCTCATCTTCGTGCCGTCAGGGTTCAGGATCAGGGGCAAGTGGCCGAACTCCGGGACGGGATGACCCAGCGCCTCGAACAGGAGGATGTGCTTGGGCGTGTTGCTCACGTGGTCCTCGCCCCGGATCACGTGGCTGATCTCCATCGCGGCGTCGTCCACGACGACCGTGAAGTGATAGAGCGGCGTGCCGTCGGCGCGGACGATGACGAAGTCGCCGCCGAGGTTGGCGGTGTCGATCTCGATGCGGTCGCGGATCAGGTCGTTCCAGCCGACGACGCCGGGCCGGACGCGGAAGCGGGTCGCCGGCCGGAGGCCCTCGGCGAGCTTCGCGGCCCGCTCCGCGGCGGTCAGGTCCGCGCAGCGGCCCACGTAGCGCGGCGGCAGCTTCGCGGCCTCCTGGGCCCTCCGATCGGCCTCGAGCTGCTCCGGAGTGCAGAAGCAGGGATACGCGAGATCCGCCTCGAGGAGCCGCTCGGCCGCCGCCGCGTAGCCCGGCAGCCGCTGCATCTGGCGGTACGGCGCGTAGGCGCCGATGTCGCCCTCGCCCGCGACCTCCGGGCCCTCGTCCCACTCGATGCCGAGCCAATGGAGGCCCTCGAGGATGTCGCGCTCGAACTCCGTCGTGCTCCGCGCGACGTCGGTGTCCTCGAGCCGGAAGACGAACGTGCCGCCCACATGATGCGCGTACAGATAGTTGAAGAGCGCCGTCCGGGCGGTGCCGATGTGGAGCGGGCCGGTGGGGCTGGGGGCGATTCTGACGCGGATCGTCGGGTCCGAGCGGGTCTCGGGGTCGGGCATCAGCGGGCGGGCACCTGGTGGAAGAGTGCGGGATCCGCGTCGCCGGGCAGGACATGGACGAGCGACGCGGGGCGCAGGCCGAGCGTGGCCCGGCCGCGGGGCCCCTCGAGCGTCAGCGAATCGAGCGATTCGCTCCGCGCGAGGACGGTGATCGGCGCGCCGGGGGTCAGGGCCCGGGCCTCGAGATAGGACAGCAGCCCGGCGTCCTCCTCGGCCTCCTCGGTGATCCGGTAGATCGTCGCCTTCTGGCCGCCCTCGATCTGGCTGAGCGGGATGCCCTTCGGCCGCAGGCGGGCGGTCTCCGCGTCGATCGGGTTGCCGTGGGGGCAAGTCGGCGGATGGCCCAGCATCTCGTCGAGCCGGGCCTCGACTCGCGGCGAGAGGGCGCCCTGGAGGCGGGCCGCCTCCTCGTCGGACTCCGCCCAGCCCAGCCCGACCACCGAGGTCAGGAGCCACTCGAGCAGCGCGTGGCGCCGGAAGATGTCGTCTGCCGCCGCCCGGCCCGCCGCGGTGAGGATCAGGTCCCGGCCCTCGGTCTGCCGGACGAGGCCGTCCGCCACGAGCCTGCGGAACATCTCGCTCGACGCCTGCGGGGAGACGCCGAGATGCCGGCCGACCTGGGCGGCCTTCACGTGCGAGCCGTCGCCGGCCATCACCCGGAGCGCGAGCAGGTACTCCTGGGCCGCGCTCGAGAGGTCATGGGTGTCGCTGCGGCGGCTCATCGAGGCCATGGTACGCGGCGGCCGGGCCCCCGAGTCGGGGCACGACGATCGCGTAGAGCACACCGAGGATCCAGGCCACGACGATCGCGCCCATCAGGACGGTCGCGCTCGTCTCGTGCTGCCGGGCGCCTCCGCCGGCGCTCAGCACGATCGCGCCCGGGATGCCGATGACGAGCGTGGCGATCGTGCCGTGGGCCGCCCAGACGGCCACGCGCGGGAGGGCCAGGAGGAGGACGAGAAGGGCGGCCAGGACGATCCACGTGCCCGGCGACGACAGCTCGCTGCACGACGCCGCGAACCGGCCGCAGCCGGTCTCCTCGCCGATCCCCACGGACGCGGCGAGAGCGAGCGGCGGCCAGCCGAGCAGCGCCATCGCGAGCCGGCCGGCCGGCGTGCCGGGCTGACGGAGGACGGGGCCGCGGAACCGGCGCTCCGGGGGCGGCTCGTCGAGCCAGTCGCGGCGACGCGAGCGCGGCGGCGGGCCGGCGGTCGCGGCATCCGGCGGCGGGGCGGTCGATCCTCCCGATGGCGTCTCGCGCGACGCCGGGCCGGCCGAGGCCGATCCGGGAGCAGCCGAGGCGCCGGTGCTCCAGGCACGGGCGTCGGTCCAGCTCGTCTCGGCAGGGCGGGCTCCGGCAGATGCCGCCGGGTTCCGGGGTCCGGCCGATGCCGCCGGGCTCCGGGCTCCGGCCGATGCCGCCGGGCTCCGGGCTCCCAGCGGGCCGTCCGCCGCCGCCGGCTCGTCGTTCGGCCCGCCCGTGTCGTCGTCGAGGATCCAGCCGCCGGCCCCTCGGCGGGCACGGCGTTGGTACTCCGGCCCGTGCTTGCGGGGATCCGCCCACTCCTTCGGATTGATCGTCCAGTATGTCCCGCTCGAGGCGCCGTACCAGGTCGCGCCGCTCCAGCCAGGCTCGAAGGCCTCATCGTCGACCGGGTCGTAGGACGTGGAGTACGGGGTGCGCTTGCTCGGCTCGCGCCGGCGGGACGAGCTCGAGCGTCGCTGACGGGTCGATCCGCCGGCCGCGGTCTGGCCGGTGGACGTCCGGTCGCCCGCCGTGCCGGTCGAGCCCGTCGCCCGGGCGCCCGCGTCCCGTCCGCCAGTGGGTCGCGCGCCGGGTCGTCGGCCGTCCGCCCGACCGGACGCCCGCGCGCGCTCGGGATCGGCCTCCCAGGGCTGCCGAGGGGTGGCCCGCTGGGACGGCCGGGCGCCGGGCCGGCGGCGGGCCATCGGGCCGAGGATCTGCTCGTACGCGGCCTGGATCGCCAGGAACCGGGGCAGCGCGGTCTCGCCGGCCGCGTCCGGATGGTTCGCCTTCGCGAGCCGGCGGTACGCACGCCGGACGTCCTCGAGGCTGGCCCCCGGGTCGAGGCCCAGCGTCCGCCACGGATCCGCGTTCGACGTCATCGGATCAAGGATGCCTCGCGACGCGCGATCGCGTCGTCGTGCGTGCGCCCGAACAGCCTGGCGGGAGCCGGTGCCGTCGCCGGACGTCGGGCCTAGATGCGCTCGCCGAGGGGAGCCAGGTCGAAGTCGGCGATCGATTCGGCGCCGACCCGCCCGTGGGGATCGAGCTCGACCGGCCGGTGATAGCGCGCGAGGACGCGAAGTGCCTGGCCGTCGAGGACGCCCGCCTGGGCGAGGACCTCGACCGTCGCGGCCCACGTCCCGCGCTCGTAGCCGTCGCCGTCCTCGACCTTCAGCGCGATGCCCGTCGCGTCCGGAGGCGAGGCGGCGGCGTCGGCCAGGATCGCCAGGCCGCGAAGGGCCTCCATCCCGCCCTTGCTCACGACCCGACCCTCGGCTGCCTTCATCAGCGAGGTGTCGAGGCGGTCGCGGGTCCCGGCGACCATCTCCGGGTGGGCGAGCATCGCATCGCGGACCTGGGTCAGGGCGGGCGCCAGCGAGGACCGCGAGTCCGAGGCCGGCACGGCCGACGGGTCGGCGAGGAACGCGTAGGCCCGGGCGATCTCGCGGAGCGGGAAGGCATAGGTCGCCACGCCGCAGCCGTCGATCGCGGTCCGGAGCTTCGCCGGCGCGAGCCCGAACGCCCGGGCGACGACCGCGCGATACGCGACCTGGGCCGGGTGGTTGTCGAGCCAGTAGGCGTCCGGATCCCAGCCCTTGAGTCGCGAGAGCAGAAGGAAGACCGAGTGCTGCCCCGAGCACATGTGCCGGACCGGGCTCGCCTTCTCTCCGTCCCGGGCCAGCCGCGCGGCCGTCAGGGCATCGAGCGGCATCCCCTCCGAACCGGTCGCGATCAGCGCCTGGCTGACCCCGGCCCGCCGGTACATCGCCTGGAGCGTTCGGACGTGGAGGTCCTCGCCGGAGTGCGAGCTCGCCATCAGCGCGAGCTCTGCCGGCTCGAGGTCGAACGCGTCGATCCCGCCGGCCTCGATCAAGGCGACAACGCCGAACGGCTTCACGCAGCTCCGGAGGTTCGCGATCCGGTCCGGATCGCCGATCCCGCGGACGAGCGAGCCGTCGACGGTGACCTGGACGACGTCGCCGCGATGGACGCTCTCCTCGACGCCGCCGCGGACATGGCGGACGAGCACGGGACCCGGCTTGCGTCCGCCCGGACGGCTCGCGGCGGCCCGTCGCGCGGACGCAGGGCCTGTGCCGTCGGCGGCACGGCGTGCGGCGGCGGAGGGCGCGCTCGGGGCGGGATCGTCGATCGTCGGCACCGGTCCCGCGAGGATAGCGCGCGGCCCGCCCATCGACCTGTCGGGCAGGTGACGCGGCTGCGGTTCCGGCGCGCTCGGCCCCGCGGCGATCGCGTCCTGCCGGGCCCCGGAGGTCGCCGATCCCGCGCTGCCGCCCTTGCTAGGATTTCGGCGCCGATCCGCCGTCGTCGACGTCGACCGCCGTGTCGTCCCGAGCCCAGCCGGAGGTCCCCGTGTCGCTGCCAGCCAACCTCCACGTCTCGACCCATCCGGCCGTCCGGCACAAGCTAGCGATCCTCCGCGACGAGCGGACCGAGCCCAAGAAGTTCCGGGAGGTGGTCCGGGAGCTGTCGTGGCTGCTGGGCTACGAGGCGCTGGCCGACGCTCGCGTCCGGCCGCTCACGATCCGGACGCCGATCGAGGAGATGCAGGCGGAGGAGCTCGGCGACCGGATCGGCCTGGTGCCGATCCTCCGGGCCGGGCTCGGGATGGTCGACGCGATGCTGGAGCTCATGCCGACCGCCGAGGTCTGGCATCTCGGGCTCTTCCGGGACGAGCGGACCCTTCGGCCCGTCGAGTACTACAACAAGCTGCCGGACTCGGCGTCGGTGGACCTCTGCCTCATCCTCGACCCGATGCTGGCGACCGGCGGCTCGGCGACTGCCGCGATCGAGGTCCTCAAGCGTTGGGGCGCGGTGAAGCCGGTCCGGATCAAGCTCGTGAACCTCATCGCGGCGCCGGAGGGTGTCGAGGCCGTCAGTGCCGCCCATCCGGACGTCGAGATCCACTGCGCCGCGCTGGACCGGCAGCTGAACGACAAGGGCTACATCATGCCCGGGCTGGGCGACGCGGGGGATCGCCAGTTCGGGACGGGCAAGGTCGGCTGACCGGGAGGCTGCTGTCCATCGATCGCGGCCCGGCCTGCGTCCGCTTCGTCCTCGCCGACCCGATCCGCCGATCGCCACCTGCGGCCGAGCGTCGACGACCGCCCGCGACGGCCGGCACCACCGTGATCCCGACTGCTCGGCTGCTCTCGACGGCCGCCACAGCCTGACCGCCGCTCCGGGCCATCAGCGCTGCGGGACGATGATCACGTACTTCCCGTACCAGGCTCCGTCGTACCGGAAGGTGGCGTCCTTCTCGAGGTAGCTGTTGAGCGGCGACTTCGGCGCGTCGTACCACTTGTGGGCGATGCCGTTGGGGTCGCTGATGGCCAGGGAGCCGACCACGAACTTGTCGGTCGTCGCCGGGTTCGCGTTCGACGTGGCACCGGTCAGGACCATCGCGTGGGTCCCGTGGGCAACGAGCAGGCCCACCGGCTTCCCGGTCCGGGCGAGCTGCTGGACCGCTCGGCGCTGGGCCTCCAGCTTGGTGGAGTAGGCCTCCCAGCGGTACGCGGTCGGATGCGACGTGTAGCGCGAGTAGTGGCTGACGGCGCGGGCCCAGCCGAGCGGGTCCGAGCCACGCTGGACGGCGTCGTTCAGCGCGTCGCGCGGTTGGGCATACCGGAGCACGGTCCGCTGGGACAGGTTGAGATCGCGTCGCTGGATCATGTTGAGCATCATCGCGGTCGCTGCCGCGGTGCAGGTCCGGCTGTCGATCTGGTGCTCGTAGCCGCGGGCGAAGTACACGTCCCGGCGCCAGGTCGTCAGCGCGCCGACGGACGTCGCACCGACGGTGGCGATCCAGAGCGCCGCCATGGCGCTCGCGAGCAGGAGGCGGCGGGGGCGGCGGAGGTGAGCGGGCATCCGTTCCTCCCGGCGACCGGCCGGCCGTCACGTGACGGCGCCCGGTCCTGTCTTGGCGAGCCGATCCGACCGTCGGTTTGGGGTCCGGCGTGGGGATGTCGGTGGGCCGCTGGCTCGACCCCGATTGTCGGGGGAGCGGTTTCAGTCTATGCCTCGGGGCAACCCCGGCCCCCGTGCAAACGCGTGACAGACGGCCGCGGCGCGCCCCGAATCGAACGGCCGGCCCTCGCGGGCCGGCCGTTGCGCTGTCACCGGATTCGGGCGTCGCGCCCGCTCGGGAGGGGCTCAGTTGCCGCCGGGCGTGACCTCGACGGTGCCCTTCTGGAAGCTCTCGCCCTTCGTGTCGTCGGTGATGCCCTTCAGCGCCTCCGTCACGTAGTCGGTGGTGTAGGCATCGATGCTGGGCGGGTTCTTGATGACGCCGGCCTGGGTGGCGACCTTGACGGTCTGGCCCCAGAAGACCGGATCGATCATCCCGACGCCGATCGGCGAGGGCCAGACCAGCGCGTTGATCTCGTTCATCATCCACTTCTGGTGCCCGGCGCCGAGCTGGCTGCCGGCATCGGTCGTGTACTGGACGCAGTCGTCCGGATGGTCGCGGCAGTAGATCCAGCCCTTGAGCGAGGCCCGGATGAAGCGGACCGCGACGTCCTTGTTGTTGCCCTGGTCGAGCCACGCCTTGCGGGCGAAGATCGCGTCCTGGAGCATCGCGACGCGGTAGTCGTTCCAGTTGATGACGTTGAGGTCTTCCGGCTTGTAGAGCTGGCCGGTCTCGGGGTTCGTCGCCTCGAGGACCTGGGCGTACTCGTTGTAGATCATCGCCTCGCCGGCGCTGATCTCATGGGCGAGGAAGGCCTTCATGTCGAAGGCCTGGATGACCTTCTGGTACTGCGTGGTGGCGTCGCCGTTGTTCTCGAGACCCGGCGTCAGGCCGCAGGTCAGCAGACCGGCGGTGACCTCGTACTCGTTGCCGAAGTCCCAGACGCCGACCTTCTTGCCGGCGAGCTTGCACGGGTCGTCGATCGCGTCGGACTTCCACGTCACCGACAGCGTGCCGGAGCGCTGGAAGACCTGGGCGATGTCGACGAGGTCCGAGCCGCTCTCGCGGGCCTCGAGGACCTTCGGGACCCAGCTGATCGTGAACTCCGGGCCGTCCGCCGCCGATCCGACCTGCTGGGGGACCACGTCCGGGCCGCCCGGCAGCATCGTGACCGTCAGGTTCTCGGCCTTGTAGAAGCCCTGCTTGTCGGCGGCGAAGTAGCCGGCGAACTGCGCCTGCGGGGCCCACTGCAGCTGGAGCTTGACCGTCGCCGCCTCCGCCGCGGGGCTCGCCGGTGCCTGCGATTCGGCGGCCATCGACGCGGCAGCCGAAGCCGCCGTCGACGGGGCCGGCGCCTGGGAGGCCGGCGATGGGCTCGCTCCGCTCGAGCACGCCGCGAAGACGATCGCCGCCATCGCGGTCAGCGCGGAGCCGCGCTTCCTGTTCATGGATTCCTCCTGCCTCGCGCCCGGCCCCACGCCGCGGCGCGCTCCTCGGGTCCGACGGTCGCAACCCGTCGAGGGCGGAAGGATACGACGCCGGAGGGGCTGCGTCTCGCCCGATTCGGGTCCGAAATCGCGCCGCGCGCGACCGTCACGGGCGACCGTTCCGGGGCGACCGTACCGGAGGTCAGAGGTCCCCGCGGATCGTCGTGTGCCAGGGGATCACGAGGCGTTCCACGACGACGACGATCAGGTAGAAGACGATCCCCGTCAGCGCGCCGAGCACGATCGCCGCCCATGTGATGTCGAACTTCAGGGCGCTGGCGCTCTGGACGATCATCCGGCCGAGGACCGTCGCCGATCCGCCGAAGTACTCGCCGACGATCGCCCCGATCAGGCTGAGGGTCGTCGCGACCTTCATCGCGGTGAAGAAGTACGGCAGGGCATTCGGGATCCGGACCTTCCGGAGGATCGCCGTGTCGCCCGCAGCGTAGGACCGCATGAGCTCGATCGCGGCGGGCTCCACGTCGACCAGGCCGCGGGTCACGTTCGCCATCACCGGGAAGAAGACGAGGACGGCCGCCATCAGCGACTTCGAAAGCGGGCTCAGCAGGCCGAACCAGTTGTTGATCAGCGGGGCGAACGCGATGATCGGCACCGCGTTGGCGGCGACCGCAAGCGGGATCAGGACCCCGCGGGCCGTGACCCAGCGAGCCGACACGAAGGCCGCGGCCAGCCCCAGCAGCGTTCCGATCACGAGCCCGATCAGGGCCTCCTGGAGCGTCGCCAGCGCGGAGGGCAGCAGTGCGAACCGGCCCTCGTTCCAGTTGGCCTGCAGCGCGGCCACGATTGCCGTCGGCTTCGGGAAGACGAACGTCTGCAGCTTCAGGGCGCCGACGCTCAGCTCCCAGAGCACGATCGCGGCCACGAAGAGCAGGATCGCGGGCAGGTACCAGCCGATGGACCGCAGGCCGCGCGCGCTGCGACCGGCCCCGCGACTTCCGGCCCGCTCCGAAGCCGTCGAGGTCGGCGAGGTCAGCGGGCCCGTCGAGGCGTTCACCCGACGGCGCCCTCGGCCATCGTCCGCTCGACCGACGCCGCATCGCCGCCGGCGACCGTGCCGGCGTCGTCGAGATCGCCGCCGCCGTGCCGCAGCGCCTCGCGGACCGCGGTCACGAGCTCGAAGTAGCGGCGCGTCTCGCGGGTGTCCTCGTTCCGCGGCCGCGGCAGGTCGACGTCGATGACCTCGGTGATCCGGCCGGGCCGGGCGCTCATCACGACGACCCGCGACGAGAGGAAGACGGCCTCGGGGATCGAGTGGGTCACGAAGACGATCGTCGTCCCCGTCCGCTCCCAGATCCGGAGGACCTCGCTGTTCATCCGCTCGCGGGTCATCTCGTCGAGC
This sequence comes from Candidatus Limnocylindrales bacterium, assembly GCA_036557925.1. GTDB lineage: Bacteria > Chloroflexota > Limnocylindria > Limnocylindrales > CSP1-4 > CF-46. The sequence goes on from DATBGP010000454.1 coordinate 15,300, forward strand.
GCGCCGAAGGGCTCGTCCATCAGGAGGATCGACGGCTCGATCGCGAGCGCGCGGGCGATCGCGACCCGCTGCTGCATGCCGCCCGACAGCTGGAACGGATGGTGCTTGAGGAAATCGCCGAGCTCGACGAGCTCGAGCATCTCCCTGGCCCGAGCGGTCCGCCGCGAGCCGTCCCAGCCGAGGATCTCGAGCGGCAGCTTGACGTTGTCCTCGACCGTCCGCCAGTCGAACAGGACCGGCGCCTGGAAGACCATCCCGTAGTCCCGGTCGCGGCGGGCCTGCTCGGCGGGCTTGCCGTTCACGGTCACGGTCCCGCTCGAAGGCGAGGTCAGGTCGCCGACGATCCGCAGGAGCGTCGACTTGCCGCAACCGGACGGGCCGATGAGCGAGACGAACTCGCCGCGGGCGATGTCGAGATCGATCCCCTCGAGGGCCCTCGTCACCACGCGGTCGCCACGGTCGAAGACCTTGTCGACGCCGGCGAGATGGACGACGGGCGCGGGCGCGCCACCGACGGCGGGCGGCGCGGGCGCGGCGCGGGCGGCGGGCTGCGCGACGGGGGCGCCGCTGGCCGGGCTCGGGTCGGTCATCGCTGGTCGATCTCCTCGGCGGTCGGACGTGGCGGGCAGCGGGTCAGATGGCGGCGGGACGGCGGCCGCGCATCACGGCCCACTCGATCGCGCTGATCAGCAGGTAGAAGGCGATCCCGAGGATGCCGGCCGCGATGATCGAGGCCCAGAGCTTCTCGGGACCGGTGATGTAGTACTGGTTGTACGTGATGATCACCCGGCCCAGGCCGTCGGCGATCCCGCCCGGGCCCTCGCCGATGATCGCCCCGACGATGCTCGCGGTGGCCGCGATCTTCAGCGCGGTGAAGAGGTACGGCAGCGCCGCCGGGAACCGCAGCTTCCGGTAGATCTGCCACTTCGACGAGGCGTAGGAGCGCATCAGCTCCAGCGCCCGCGGGTCGAACGAGCGGAGGCCGCGGATCATCGCGATCGTCACCGGGAAGAACGTCAGGTAGGTCGCGATCACGACGACCGACATCACGTTCGCCCCGAACGCGAAGACGATCAGCGGGGCCAGGGCGATGATGGGGATCGTCTGGCTTGCGACGACATACGGGACGAGGGCCCGCTCGAGCAGCCGCGAGTGGACGAAGATCGTGGCGAGGACCAGGCCGATCCCCGCGCCGAGCAGGAACCCGATGAGCGCCTCCCGCCACGTGTACAGCGACGCGCCGACGAGGTACGCCGCGACCGACTGGCTGGAGCCCCGCTGGAACGGCTCGTTGAAGGTCAGCAGGATGTTCCAGACGTGGGGCAGGTTCAGGTCGTTCGCGAACGCCCAGCGGAACGGCGGGTTCCAGAGCACCGGCGAGCCGGGCAGCGCGAGCGGCGCCCGCCACGGCGTGCCGCCGAGGAACTTCGCGCCCTCCCAGACCAGGAGGAGCGCGAGCGCGACGCCGACGCCGACGAGCAACCCCCGACCGCGGCGACGGCCGGAGCGGACCGGAGCGACGGTGCCGAGACCGCCGCGCGTCGCGGTCGCCGTGGCCATCGCTCAGGCGGTGACCGTCTGGTCGGCGATCTCGAGGGCACCGTCGAGGATCGCGAAGCCCTCCGCCAGCTGCTCCTCGGTGATGCAGAGCGGGGGGTTCGTGTGGATGCCGTTGTTCGCGATCATCGTGTAGAGCCTGTGCTCGCGGAGGTACTTGCCGACGGCCTTCATCTCGTCGCTCGTGCCGTTGAAGGCGGTCATCGGCGTCCACGGATCCTGGCTCCGCACGAGCTCGATGATCCCGAACAGGCCGAGGTTTCGGTGCGACCCCACGGATGGGTGCTTCGCGGCCAGCTCCTCGTGATGGCGCCGCATCACGGGCCCGAGCCGGGCGGCGTTCTCGATCAGGCCGTCCTCCTCATACACGCCGATGTTCGCCAGCGCCGCGGCGCACGACACCGCGTGCGACGAGTAGGTCAGGCCGCCGTAGTAGAACGCGGTCTCGAAGTGCTCGGCGATCCGGTGGTTCATCGCCACCGCGCCGAGCGGCAGGTAGGACGAGGTCAGGCCCTTGGCCATCGTCATCAGGTCCGGGACGGTGTCCCAGTGCTGGATGGCGAACCACTTCCCGGTCCGTCCGAATCCGGCCATCACCTCGTCGGCGACCATCAGGATCCCGTGGCGGTCGCAGAGCTCGCGGACGCCCTGGATGTAGCCGTCCGGCGGGATGAGGATCCCGTTCGTGCCGACGATCGTCTCGAGGAAGATCGCGGCGATCGTGTGCGGGCCCTCGTAGCGGATCACGTCCTCGAGGCCCTGGAGCGCCTCGGCGGCCGGACGCGGATCCTTCTCGCCCCAGCGGTGGGTGTCCGGGTACCGATGGACGCCGGCAAGGGCCGGCTCGTTCGCCCAGCGCCGGGGATCGCCGGTCAGGGTCATCGCGCCGAGCGTCGCGCCGTGGTACGCGCGGTACCGGGCGAGGACCTTGTGACGACCAGTGAACGCGCGGGCGAGCTTGATCGCGTTCTCGATCGCCTCCGCCCCGCCGAGCGTCAGGAAGACCTTGTCGAGATCGCCCGGCAGGATCTCGGCGAGCTTCTGGCCGAGCCGCGCCCGGGGCTCCGTCGCGAACGCCGGCTGGACGTACTGGAGCTTCGTCGCCTGGGCGGTGATCGCGTCGATGACCCGGCGGTCGCCGTGGCCGATGTTCACCGACATCAGCTGGCTGTTGAAGTCGAGGATCCGCTGACCCTCGGGCGTGTAGAGGTAGACGCCTTCGGCCCGATCGATCGCGATCGGATCGATCGCGCCCTGCGCGGACCACGAGAAGAAGGTGTGCTTGCGGCTGAGCTCGACGATCTCGGCGCTCGACATCGTGCTCGCGGATTCGACGGCCATGGAGGGCTCCCGCTGGGTTCGGTCTCGGACGTCCCGCGATTGTATTCGGCGGCAGGCGCGGCCCGAAGGTCCCCGCCGATCTAGGCCGTTCGGATGAGGCGCAACCCCGAGCGAGTCGGCTAGGGTCTGGAACGCCGACCACCCCAGGCCAGCTCGAGGGACCCAACAACAGACGCCGCCCGCACGGCATCGCGCCCGATCCGAGATCGGTTGCTGCATGTCGGTCGTGGATCGGCCGGTCCCGTTCGATCGGTGGTCTTCGTCCTTCCTTCCCGCGTCTCCGACGCTCCCTCGTCGTGCTCGTGCGCCCGCGGCCATCGATCGCCGTCGCGTCAACGCGACGTGCAGGCAGGAAGGAGCGACGGTTGCGTTCGCTGTCCATGGGCGCACGAGCGTTCATCCCCCTGGCTCTCGCGGGAGCCTTCCTCTTCTCCGCCGCGCCCGCGACCCCCGTCGCCGCGGCCAGCCCGGCCCCTCGGCGCACCGAGGCCCAGCAGATCATCAAGATCGCGATGCAGCATCGCGGCGCTCACTGGCGCTACGGCGCGACCGGCCCGCGGTCCTTCGACTGCTCGGGGCTCGTGATCTTCGCGTTCCGCAAGGCGGGCGACAGCGCCGCGGTCGCGAAGGGCCACCTCCGGTCGGCCCGGGCCCTCTATCGCTGGTACAAGGCGCGCCACCTCGCCAGCCGGACGAACCCGAAGCCGGGCGACCTCGTGATCTGGGGCGGCGGGACGCACATCGGGATCTACGTGGGCCACGGCAAGGCGATCAGCACGCTGACGAACGGCGTCCGGGTCCACGGCGTCCACGCGGTCCGGGCGCGGTTCACGGCCTATCTCCACACAGGGATGTGGAAGCGGGCGGCGCGCTGAGCCCTCGCTGCCCGATCGACGCCGGGGCGGGGCCCGTCCCGGCAGTCGCGCGGGTTCATGACGCACCCTGTCCCGGTCGTCGCCGAGGATGGCGGCCGACGGCCGAACGACGCGAACGAGGTGCGGACGCATGGATCACCCCAGCTTCCAGGACTGGCTGAACCGCTACATCGACGCCTGGCGCAGCGGTGACGCGGCCGCGATCGGCGACCTGTTCAGCGAGGACGCGCAGTACTTCTACGGGCCGTATCGCGACCCGGTCGTCGGCCGGGCGGCGATCGTGCGGGACTGGACGGCCGAGCCGGATGCGCCCGGCTCCTGGGAGGCCGAGTACCGGCCGCTCGCGATCGATGGCGAGACCGCGGTCTCGATCGGCGAATCCCGGTACTCCAACGGCAAGACCTACAGCAACATCTTCGTCTGCCGGTTCGACGCGGACGGTCGCTGCACCGAGTTCCGCGAATGGTTCATGGAGCCGCCAACGAGCGCCGGCTGACGCCGGTCGGCGAGGGACTCCTGCCGGGTCCGGCCGACGGCAGGAAACGGCGGTCCCGAAACCGATCGCTGTCGGACACCGCGATCGCCGGGTGTTCATCCAGGGCGCAACGAGGCCGTCAAGCCGGGGGGCGGCATGAGCGGTCCAGGGGTTCGAGGCCTGGACGCACACGGCCTGTCCGCTCCAGGCCGATGCCCCACGGAATCGCGCCGATCCGGTCGCGACCTTCACAGGACAGCCTGCCGGAAGGCGCGAGTGAACATCCCGCGTGGATGGCCTGCCGATCCAGCCCGCCTCGCCTGACCCCCCTTCGATCCGGGCGATCGCCACCCCGCCCGGTGTACGCTCACGGCCTCGATGGGCTCGCGCGCCACGGCGCGCCGCACCGCCACGATCGATCGGACCGCCACGACCGTCAGGGTGAGGAGACCGATGCCGAGGAACGTCCGTGGGGCTCTGCTCCAGGCCAGCTGGACCGGCGACAAGGAGTCGATGATCCAGAAGCACGAGAAGGCCGCCCACGACGCGGCCGGCCAGGGCGCCCAGGTGATGCTCTTCCAGGAGCTCTTCTACGGGCCCTACTTCTGCCAGGTCCAGGATCCGCAGTACTACAGCTACACGGAGCTGATCCCGGACGGCCCCACGACGAAGCGGATGCAGGACCTCGCGAAGCAGACCGGGATGGTCCTCGTGGTGCCGATGTACGAGGAGGACGAGCAGGCCTCGGGCATCTACTACAACACGGCCGCCGTCATCGACGCCGACGGCTCGTACCTGGGCAAGTACCGGAAGACGCACATCCCGCACGTGAAGGGCTTCTGGGAGAAGTTCTACTTCCGGCCCGGCAACCTCGGCTACCCGGTGTTCGAGACGGCCGTCGGCAAGGTCGGCGTGTACATCTTCTACGACCGGCACTTCCCGGAGGGCGCCCGGGCCCTCGGCCTGAACGGCGCCGAGATGGTCTTCATCCCGAGCGCGACGTCACGCGGCCTGAGCGAATACCTCTGGCGGATCGAGCAGGTCAGCCACGCGGTGGCGAACGGCTATTTCGTCGGGACGATCAACCGGGTCGGGATCGAGGCCGAGATCGGCGACGACGACTTCTACGGCCAGAGCTACTTCTGCGATCCGCGCGGCCAGTTCATCGGCGACCTGGGCTCGGCCCACGACGAGGAGTTGATCGTCCGGGACATGGACCTCGACAAGATCACCGAGGTCCGCCAGACGTGGCAGTTCTTCCGGGATCGTCGGCCGGACGCCTACGACGACCTCGTCCGACCGTAGCTCGCTCAGCACGTTGACCCGTTGCTCGACGGCGGTCCGGTCCGCGGCGGCGCGCTCCTCGGCGGCGACCCGCTCGACGGCGACCCGCTGGGCGGCGACCCGCTCGACGGCGACCCGCTCGGCGGCGACCCGCTCGGCGGCGACCCGCTCGGCGGCGACCCGCTCGGCGGCGGTCCGGTCCGCGGCGGCGACCCGCTCGACGGCGACCCGCTCGGCGGCGACCCGCTCGGCGGCGACCCACTGCTCGGCGGCGACCCGCTCGGCGGCGACCCCGGGA
>DATBGP010000455.1:0-4300 GCA_036557925.1 Candidatus Limnocylindrales bacterium
GGTGGTGGCGGCGTTCGCTCGGCAGGCCGCGGACGCCGGCATCGCCACCCAGGTCCACGCGATCGGCGATCGGGCCTGCCGGGCGACGCTCGATGCGTTGGAGCCGCTCGCCGGAAAGACGGCACAAATGCCCCGCCTCGAGCATGTCCAGCTGCTCCATCCCGACGACCGGGCGCGGTTCGGACGGGCCGGGATCGCGGCCTCGATCCAGCCGATCCACGTCCGGGCGGACGCCCCGATCGCCCGGCGGCTCTGGGGGGATCGGGCGGAGTCGCGCGGTTACCCGATGCGATCCCTCCTGGACGCGGGCGCCGTGGTCGTCTTCGGGACGGACGCGCCGGTCGAGCCCATCGATCCGTGGCCCGGCCTCTCGATGGCGGTCACCCGCGTCGACGGCTCGTGGCCCGCGGGCAGCGCAGCGTTCGGCCCGGACGAGCGGGTCACGCTCGAGCAGGCGCTGCGGGCCGCGTGCGTGTCGCCCGCCGCCGTCGCCGGGGAGATGGACCGCGGTCGACTGACGACCGGCCAGCGCGCCGACCTCGTCGTGCTGCCGGCGAGCGCGCTCAGCCACCCGATCGAGCCGGGCGGGGCGCTCGCGACCGCCCGGCCGCGGCTCGTCGTCATCGACGGGGACGTCGCATTCGAGCGCTAGCCGCGCGTCCTACGGGGCGATGACGACCGTCAGCGGAGCGCTTCCGTTCGCGATCCTGCTCCTGCTCGCGCCGCTGATCGCCTGGCGCGGTCGCCGCCGCGGCACCGCGACACCCGTGATCGCCGCCCAGCTCCTGCTCGCCGCCTGGGTGGCGGCGATCGTCTCCGTGACCCTGTTCCCGCTTCCCTGGCGGACGACCCCGGGGCGGCCGATCGTCGTGTCCCGCCCCGGGGAGTGGCCACTCCCCTGGGCGTCGATCACGCCGTTCGCGACGATCGGGATGTCCCTGAATCGAGGCTTCGGCTCCCTCGAGGGGCGGGTGTTGATCGGGAACCTCGTCGCGTTCGTTCCGCTGGGCCTGCTCGTGCCGGTTGTCGCACCGCGGTGGCGGTCCGCCGCCCGGATCCTCGTCCTGGGGCTGATGGCCTCGACCGCGGTCGAGCTCGCGCAGCTGGGGTGGAACCTCGTCATCGGCATGCCGTGGCGCTCGGCCGACATCGACGACGTGATCGTGAACACGGCGGGGGCCCTGCTCGGCTACGCCCTCTGGCGCGCCGCCGCCGCCGTTCGCGGCCGGCGACGGCTGCTCAGCTCGGCCTGAGCTCCTTCGCGGCGTCGGCGAACAGGCCGTTCAGGATCCGCGACGTCGACGGGAAGGCATGGATCGTGTCGGCCAGCACCTCGACCGGCACCCGCGCCCGGATCGCGACGACACATTCGTGGATCGCCGCCGACGCGTCCGGGCAGGCCATCGCGGCGCCGACCATCTGCCGCGTCGCCCGGTCGAACGTCACCGTCACGTGGCCGAGCTTCGCCTCGAGCGCGTAGCCGCGGGACGAGGTCGCGAAGTCGGCGACGTATTCGACCGCGTCGACCCCTTCGGCCTTCGCCTGGTCGAGCGTCAGCCCGACCGAGGCGGCCTCCGGGTCCGTGTACGTCGCCCGGGGCAGCGCGCGGTAGTCGGGGTGGACCGGCAGGCCCATCGCCATCCGGATCGCGAGCTCGCCCTGGTAGTGCGCCTGGTGGGTGTGGAGCTCGGGGCCGGCCGGGTCGCCGATGACCCAGAGCCCTTCCGCGATCCGCAAGCGGCCGTCGCGCGGGAACGCCTGGCGGCCGCTGGTGTCGATGCCGTAGTGCTCCAAGCCCAGGTCGTCGAGCGGGAACGCCCGGCCGACGGCGAGCAGGATCGCGTGGCCTTCGGCCGTCGTGCCGTCGTCGAGATCGATGACGTCGGCGCCGTTCGCCCCTTCGCCGGCGCGCGCGGCGACGGCTCGCACGCCGAGCCGGACCGCCACGCCGTCGCGGCGGAGCAGCGCGGCGACCGTCTCCGAGTTGCGGGGATGCTCGGTCGGCATCAGCCGGTCGCCCGACTGGACGACCGTCACCGGAACGCCGAACCGGGCGTAGACCTGGGAGAGCTCGCAGCCCGTCGGCCCGCCGCCGAGGACGACGAGGCTCGTCGGCCGCTCCCGCGCGAGCGTCGCCTCGCGGTTCGTCCAGATCCGGACACCGTCGAGGCCGGGCAGCGGCGGGACCTTCGACGAGGATCCGACGGCGACGACGACGTTCGGGGCGCTCAGCTCGTGGACGGCGTCGTCATGACGGACCTCGACCAGGTTTCGCCCGACGATCCGGGCACTGCCGCGGTAGCAGATCGCTCCCGCTTTCTCGAGTCCGCGGACGTGGGACGAATCATCGGGCTCCTCGGCCCCGGGGGCGCGATTGACCATGTAGTCACGGGCCGCCGAGGCGCGCTCCCACGAGTAGCGGTCCGGGTTCGCGGCGTGCTCCGCGGCGCCGTGGAGCAGCGACTTCGAGGGCAGGCAGCCGATGTGCGGGCAGCTGCCGCCGAACCAGCGCCGGTCGACGACCGCCACGGTCGCCCCGCGGGATCGGGCCTCGTACGCGGCGGCCTCGCCGGCCGGGCCGGCACCGATGATCACGAAGTCGAACGTCTCCATGACCGTCAGTTTGGCGTCTCCGGCATCGCACGGCGCTGACGAACCGCCTCGTAGAGCAACACCGCCGCGGCGATCGAGACGTTCAGGCTGTCGGCGACGCCGGCCATCGGGATCGCGACGGCCTGGACGCGGGGGTCGCGCCAGGTCGGCGTCAGGCCCTCGGCCTCGCTGCCGAGGACGATCGCGGTCGGCCCGCGCAGGTCGACCGAGGCGTAGTCGGCGGCGGCGTCGACGACGGCCGCCACCGGCCGGATCCTGCGCCGGACCAGCCAGTCGAGCGTGGCGGGAGCGGGCGCCGAGACCACCGGCACGGTGAAGATCGTGCCGAGCGAGGCCCGGATCGCGTTCGGATTGAAGACGTCGGTCAGCGGATCCGCGGCGATCACCGCATCGACCCCGGCGCCGTCCGCGGACCGCAGCACCGCGCCGAGGTTGCCGGGCTTCTCGACACCCTCGACGACGACGATCAGCGGATTCTCGGCCAGGACGAGCTCGGCGAACGTGCGATCCGGCGTCCGGACGATCGCGACGACGCCGTCGGAGCGCTCCCCAAAGGCGACCTTGCCGAGGACGGCTGGGCTCGCCTGGATCGTCGTCGGGCGGCCCCGAAGCCGGTCCGCGACCGCGAGGGCATCCGGCGCCCGGATCACCTCCTCGGCCAGGAACGCCGCCTCGACTGCCACGCCTGCGTCGAGCGCGCGGAGGATCTCGCGGGCGCCGTCGACGATCGTGAGGCCGGTCCGCTCCCGTTCGCGTCGTTCGCGGAGGCGGACCGCCGCCTTCACCCGCTCGTTCGTCAGGCTGGTGATCCGTTCGTGCGTCGGTCGGTCCGGCCGGCCCGCCCCGCCCGGTCGGCCTGCCCGGCCCGCTGCGTCGCTCATCCGCGGATCATGCGGGCCGCGGACCCGAGCGGCAGCACCGCGCCGCTCGTCGCGGTGAGGGCGAGCGGCTCCGCGGCAATCGCGTTCGGACCCGGGAAGGCGTCGGCCAGGGCGCCCGCCAGGTCGTCCGGGTCCAGGCCGGCCGCGTGGGCGGTCAGGACGACGACGGCCCGATCGGCCGCCACCGACGCGACCGCGTCCAGTAGCTCCGGCAGCGTGGTCCGGAGCTGCCAACGGCTGCCGGCCGGCCCGTGTCCCCAGGTCGGCGGATCCAGGACGATCCCGTCGTAGCGGCGCCCGCGCCGCTCCTCGCGGCGCACGAACTCGAGGGCGTCGTCGACGATCCAGCGGACCGGCCGGTCGGCCAGCCCCGAGAGCGTCGCGTTCCGGCGGGCCCAGGCGACCGCCGGGCGCGAGGCGTCGACGTGGACGACGGACGCGCCCGATCGAGCAAGCTCGAGGCTGGTGGCACCGGTCGAGGCGAACAGGTGGAGGACCGACGGGACCGTGCCCGGAACGCGCATCTCGTCGAGCGCGTCCTGGAGCCTCGGCCAGAGGAGCGGGTGCTCCGGGAACAGGCCGACCTGGCCCGCGGACGTCGGCCGCAGCTCGAGGGTCAGCCCCTCGAGATCGATGGTCCAGGGCGTGGGATCGCCCATCCACCCGGCATCGCGGTCGAACCGCAGGTCGGCGTTGGCCCAGGCGACGCTCGCGGCGCGGCGCCCCGCGATGGCCGACGGGGCCGGACGATCGACCACCCGGGCGCCGAACCGCTCCAGGCGGCGCTCGTCGCCGGCATCGACGAG
>DATBGP010000456.1:0-3088 GCA_036557925.1 Candidatus Limnocylindrales bacterium
ACGGCTGCGGCCACAACACGATGGCGGCGAGCGGCGTCGGCGCGGCGATCGCGCTGGCGGCCATCGCCGACGAGCTGCCGGGGGAGATCATCTTCCTCGGCACCCCGGCCGAGGAGCACGGCAGCGGCAAGGCGACGATGATCCGGGACGGCCTGTTCGAGGGCGTCGACGCCGCGCTGATGTTCCATCCCTGCGATCGGAACCACGTCGCCTCGGAGCCGATGGCGTCGGAGGACGTCGAGATCGTCTTCCACGGGCTCCAGGCCCACGCCGCGTCGGACCCGTGGCGCGGGAAGAACGCGCTCGACGCGATGGTCCTGCTCTTCGGCTCGGTCGGGCTCTGGCGTCAGCAGCTCCGGCCCGACGCACGGGTCCACGGCATCATCCAGGAGGGTGGGACCGCGGCGAACATCATCCCGGACCGGACCCGCGCCTGGTTCATGCTGCGCGGCACCGACCAGGCCGCCTACGAGGAGATGAAGCCGCGGTTCCGGGCGCTCGTCGAGGCGGCCGCCCTCGCGACCGACACGACGTTCGACCTCACGTTCAGCGGCGGCTCCATGACGATGAAGCAGAACCTGACGCTCGAAGCCCGCTGGGTCGCGAACGCCGAGGCGTACGGCATCGCCGACCAGGGCCCGGACCCGAACTCCGGCAGCACCGACATGGGCAACGTGAGCTGGGTCTGTCCGACGATCCACCCGGAGCTGTCCATCGCCCCCGAGGGAACGCCGGGCCACTCCATCCTGTTCCGGGACGCCGCGGCCGGGCCCGTCGCCGATCGGACGACGCTCCTCGCCGCGATCCTCGTCGGGCAGACGGCGGTCGAGCTGTTCCTGGACCCGGAGCTCGTGGCCGCGGCCTGGCAGGACTTCCGGGCCGGCGGCTGACGGCCGGCCCGGGCGGCGGCTGACGGCCGGGCGTCCCCGGCTCAGGGCTTCGCGGTCGCCGAGATCCGGTACACCCCACCGCCGCTCAGGTCGGTGACGTAGAGCTCGCCGGCCTCGTCGCGGCCGAAGGAGCTGATCGACAGGTGGGGGCTGGCCGTGTCGGAACGGACGAGCGTGGGCGTGGCCGGCCTGCCGGCCGTGGCGGAGACCACCCAGATCCGGCCCGAGCAGAAGTCGCCGAAGACGTAGCCCCCGACGAGCGCGGGCGACGCATGCCCGCGATACACGTAGCCACCCGTGACCGAGCAGTTGGCGGCGCCGGCCGTCGCGTGGGGATACACGACCAGCGGCACGTTCCGGTGCGCCGTCGAACAGCCGAGGGCTGGCTTGAAGCACGATCGTCCCTCGAGCGCCGACCAACCGTAGTCCACGCCGCGCCCCGCCGGCGTGGTGCCGGACTTCACCGATCGGTCGATCTCCTCCCAGGCGCCCTGCCCGACGTCGCCGATCCAGAGGGCGCCGGTGGCCGAGTCGAACGACCACCGCCACGGGTTTCGCAGCCCGCGGGACCAGATCAGGTCGTTGCCGATCCTCCGGACGTACGGATTCGTGCTGGGGATCGCGTAGGGCCGGGTGCGCGTCCGGTGATGGACGTCGATCCGGAGCATCTTCCCGAGCAGCGACGACAGGTTCTGCGCCCGGTTCTGAGGGTCGCCGGCGCTGCCGCCGTCGCCCATCCCGATGTACAGGTAGCCGTCGGGCCCGAAGGCGATGTTGCCGCCGTTGTGGTTCGCATAGGGCTGGGGGATCGTGAGGATCCGGATCCCGCTCCCGGGGACGATGACGTCCCGGCCGGCTCGGACCGTGTACCGACTGATCGCGCTGTTGCCCTTGACGTCGGTGAAGCTCACGTAGATGTAGGGGCTGGCTGGGTACTTCGAGTCGAACGCGAGGCCCAGCAGCCCGCGCTCTCCGCCGCTCGTGATGCGACCACGGAGGTCGAGGAGCGGCGTCGGCAGGACGACCCCGCCCTTGATGACCCGGATGGCGCCGGCCTGCTCGACGACGAAGAGCCGGCCGCTGCCGTCGTGGGCGTTCGTCACCAGGAGCGGCGCAGCGAAGCCGCCTTTGAAAAGGGTCAGGTTCAGCGAGACCTTCGACGCGTTGAAGGCGTCGGTCGTCGCAGCGGGCGACAGGGTTGGCCGGCGGGCAACCGCCGCGACGGCGTCGGCGCCGCCACCCGATGCCGGGCCGGCCGATGCGTTCCCGGAGCGCGGCTCGGCGGCGCTGAACGCCATGGTGGCGAGCGTGGCGACGACGACCATGGCCATGGTCGTTCGCACGAGGCGGCGCGAGGTTCGGATCACGATCGATCATCCTCCTGCGAGGGTGGCCGTCGTCGGCCCCCGGTTGCGCTCGTCGTCCCTGCGCCCGTCCATCGTCCCACGTCAGGTCCGGGTTGTCCGTGGCCGCTTCGGCCGTCCGGGCGGCCCGCGCGGCGGTCGGAGCGGCCGAGGGCCGGTGCTAGGATGGCCGCGGCGCGCCCCGCTGGACGCTCGGTGGCGAACCGGCGGCGCCCCGTGCGAGACCACGACCCCGCCCGATCGGCGATCGAGCGTCGTGCGTCCCGGAGGAGCATGTGGCCGAGCGCCCCGACCGCCCCGTACCCGATGCCGCCGCGCCCCGCGAGGCCCCGGCGTCCGCCGAGGGAGAGAGCGGGCCCGTCGATTTCGCCCGGTTGAACGGCTGGGACCGCGAGTGGGAGGTCTTCGACGACTTCGACCTCCCGACCTACGTCGGGCCGACGACGTTCATGAACCTGCCCTGGATCACCGATCCGGCCGAGCTGCGCGCTCGCAACGTCGACGTCGCGATCGTCGGTGCGCCGTTCGACGACGCGGTCAGCCATCGACCCGGCGCGCGCTTCGGGCCGCGGGCCATCCGCGAGGCGCAGTACACGACGGGCTCGGTCCACTCCCTCCAGCTCGGGGTGGAGCCGTTCGAGCACCTCACCGTCGTCGACGCCGGCGACGCGAACATCGTCCCGGCCTGGATCGAGCGGGCCCACGCCCTGATCCACCGCAAGGTCCGCGAGGTCGCCGAGACCGGCGCGATCCCGATCGTCCTGGGCGGCGATCATTCGATCACCTGGCCGAGCGCGACCGCGATCGCCGAGGTCCATCGCCCGGGCAGCATCG
>DATBGP010000457.1:0-2088 GCA_036557925.1 Candidatus Limnocylindrales bacterium
TGTGGGTCGCGGCCGGCGTCGTCGCGGAGAAGTCGAGCCGGGTGATGGAGATGCTGATCAGCGCCGCATCGCCGCGCCAGCTCGTCCTCGGGAAGGTGGTCGGGATCGGATTGGCCGGGGCGACCCAGGTCGCGATCGTCCTGACACCGGCGATCCTCGTGCTCCTGCTCGAGGACCGGATCTCGACCTTGCTCCTCGGCCCGTCGGCCGGGATCGCGCCGTCACTGTCCGCGCTGACGCCGACCCTCCTCCTCGCCTTCCTCGTCTACTACGTCCTCGGGTTCGCGCTGTACGCCCTGATCTACGCCGCCGCCGGCTCGCTCGTCAGCCGGCCCGAGGACCTCCAGATCATCGCCCTGCCCCTGAGCCTGATCGCGATCCTCGGCTACCTCCAGGCGATCCTCGCGCTGACCGGCGGGATCACCTGGTTCATCCGGGTCGCGTCGTACGTGCCGTTCTGGAGCCCGTTCGTGATGCTCACCCGGCTCTCGGTCGGGCGGGTGGCGCCGATGGAGGTCGTCGTCTCGGTCGCGATCCTGCTCGTGACGATCCTCGTGACCGCGGTCATCGCGGTCCGGATCTACGGCGCCGGCGTCCTCCTCTACGGCCAGCGCCCGGGCGTCCGGGCCTACGTGACGGCGGCCCGCAAGGGATAGGCGAACCGGCACAGAGCCGGCGCGCCGGCCGCTACTCGTCGAAGAGCAGCGGCAATCGCCGGATCAGGGCCACGACCGGGGCGGCGGCCGTCGGCGATTCGGGCGGGACGACGAGGCCAAGGTCCTGCGCGGCCGATCCGCGCGGCGTCGCCGTCGCGATGAACCGCCAGAGCCGCGACGTGACGCCGGGCAGGTACGGGCTCGTCCGCTGGCGCGCGAGGACGCCGGCGATCCCCTGCGACGCGGCCGCCGAATAGAGCGCCCGGCCCTCGGCGGCGATCGCGGGCACAGCCAGCACCTCGTCCCCGGGATGGAGCACCCGGCGCAGGAGATCCCGTCGCTTGTGCAGCGGCGTGGAGAGGAGCGACCGCCCGTCGAGGTGCAGGAGGTCGAACGCGAGGAAGGCCACTGGTCGGCCCGGCTGGCCGGCGATCCGCCGCCGGAGCTCGCCCGGATCGGCGCGGCCGGCGCCGTCGACCGCGACCAGCTCGCCGTCGAGCAGCGCGGATCGCGCGTCCACGCGCACGGCCATCCCCGCGAGCTCCGGCAGGGCCGACCCCACGTCGCGACCCTCGCCGTCGACGATCCGGACCTCGCCGTCGCCGGGCCGCTCGGCGGGGCCGACGAACGCCAGCGCCCGGGTCCCGCCCCAGGCCGGCTCGAAGATGTGGGCGGAGGAGTCGAAGGGCTCGGCCGCCATCCGGGCGAGCATCGGCCGGAGCCCCTCCGGCAGGTTGGGCAGCGACGGGACGTCGGGATCGAGCGGCAGCAGAAGCTGGTCGCGCATCGTCGACCGATGGTAGCGCTAGACTCGGGGCCGCCGATGCGGTCGGCGCCGCGACACTCATCCCGTGCTCGCCCCGACGCTCAACCCCGCCCTGATCGGGCCGATCCGGAGGCCGCTCGCTCGTGACCAGGACCGCCTCGAAGCCCGCCCTGCGCCCGTTCCGCCCGGAGGACCTCTATCGCTTCCGGGTCGCCACCGGCCCCCGGCTCTCCCCGGACGGCCGGCTGGCCGTGTTCACGGTCCAGACGGTCGCGCCGTCGAAGGACGGCTACCGGCACGCGCTCTGGGCGGTCGACGTGGATGGCGATCGTGGGGATGGCGAGCCGCGGCGGCTGACGATCGGCGCGAAGCACGATCGATCGGCCCGCTTTTCGCCGGACGGCCGCACGCTCGCGTTCCTGTCGGACCGCCGCCTCCAGGTCGAGGAGGAGCCGGCCGCCGGCGACGCGAAGAGTCGCGAGGACGGCCAGCAGGTCCATCTCCTGCCGCTCGACGGCGGCGAGGCCCGCCGGCTCACCGACCTGCCGCGGGGAGCCGATTCGGTCGAGTGGTCGCCAGACGGCCGATGGCTGCTCGTGTCGAGCTCCTCGCACGGCTCGACCCGCGACGAGGACCACAGGCTCCGGGGGAAGACCGGGTCGCCCA
>DATBGP010000458.1:0-5210 GCA_036557925.1 Candidatus Limnocylindrales bacterium
CGCCTCCGGATCGATCAACCACGCGCTCCGGTTCACGGTCCCGTCGACACGGTCGGCCCACATCTACCCCGCCCGCCATGACGCGGGCGACGGGTCCAGCGCCTCGCTGCCGCCGATGGGCCTGCGGCTCAGGCTGAAGGCGAGCGTGAACATCAGCTCCTTCGGGCCGCAGAGCCAGGTCATCCTCCGGGCCCTGAAGAAGTACGGGATGATCCTGGCCGACAACGGCTCGGCCTACTACGTCTCGGGCGCGCCCGATCCGCGCTGGAACGACGACGACCTGCACGCCCTGCACGGGATCACCGGCTCGATGTTCGAGGTCGTGAACACGACCGGCTTCGTCAACGGGTAGCGAGCGGCCGGGGCCGTCTCGTCGCCGGGCTGCCAGACGCCCGGGATGCACGGGTGACTCGATCCCGGGGCCTGCCCGCACGGCGATGAGCTCTATTCCCGTGATCCCCCTCATCCGCCGAGCGTGCCGACGGCGGATCGGAGTCAGTGGCGCATCAGGGCACCGGGAACCCGACCTGCCCGGTCACGAAGGCTAGAACGGCAGGCGCTTCGTCGAACGGAGCATCTCGAGCCACGGCAACTCGCGCCGGATCGTCGTCTCGGCGCCATGGCCCGGCAGGACCGCCGTCGGCGGCTCGAGCTCCGACAGCCGGATCAGCGACTCGACGATCTCCTCCTCCGACCCGCCTTCCAGGTCGGTCCGACCCCAGCCACCGGCGAACAGCGTGTCGCCGCTGAACAGCAGCCCGTCGTCGGCGGACAGGAGCGACACCGATCCCGGCGTGTGGCCGGGCGTGTGCAGCACCCGCAGCCGGATCTCGCCGAACCGGATCTCGCCGCCCTCGGCCAGGTCCACCGCCGGCACGCACGGCGGGATGTCGAACGGCGCCCAGAGCGGGGTCGGCTGGACGAGCGCCTCCCGATCGAGGGCGTGCACGGCGATCTGCGCCCCGGTCGCGCCGGAGACGGCGGCGTTGTCGCCGAAATGGTCCCAGTGGCCGTGGGTCGAGATGATGAGCTTCAGGGTCCAGGCCCGCGCGGCCAGCTCGTCGCGGATCCAGGCCAGCGACGGGATCGCGGTGTCGATCGCTACGGCCTCACGTGACCGCGGGTCGGCGAGCACGTGGACGTTCGTCGCCAGCGGCCCGACCACCCGCGAGATCCGCTCCATCGCGCGCGGGGCCCCAGGCTCAGTCGAAGTCCGGGTCGTCGCCGTCGACGAACGTGGGCAGCCGGACCCCGAACTCGGCCCCGCCGGTCGGCCGGTTGACGGCCCAGCTCGTCCCGCCGACCGATTCCACGAGCGCCCGGACGACGAACAACCCGATGCCGGCCCCCTGGGCCTTCAGACGGGCCGAGTCGGAGCGATAGAAGAGGTCGAACAGGCGGTCCGGGTTGTCGACCGGAAGCCCCGGGCCGAGGTCCCGGACCGTCACTTCGATCTCGCCGTCGGCGAGGCAGGCGCCCACGAGGATCTCGCCGCCCTCGGGTCCGTACTTGATCGCGTTCGAGATCAGGTTCCGGAGGACCAGCTCGAACGAGGCCTCGTCCCAACGCGCGGGCGGCAGGCCGGCGGGCGCGTCCACCGTGATGTTCGCCGTGGGCCATTTGCGACGCTTGTCCGCCACGATCCGGTCGATCAACGGGCGGATGAGGACCGGGTCGCGGCCGCTCTCCACCGCGTGGCGCTCGGCACGGGCGAGGACGAGGAGGTTCTCCACCAGCCGCTCCAGCCGCTCGGATTCGGAGATGATGTCCTCGACGATGTCCCGCCGCGAGGCCTCGTCGAGGTTCGGCCGGCGGAGCAGCTGGCTCCCGCCGAAGATCGCCGTGACCGGCGTCCGGAGCTCATGGCTGAGCATGCCCACGAACACGTCCCGGATCTCGTCGGCCTGCTTCCGCTCCGTGATGTCGCTGACGACGCCGACCGTCCGGACCGGACGGCGGTCCGGGCCGGGCTCCGGCGCGTCGAAGAAGGTCTGGCCGTGGACGGCGATCCAGCGAACGGCGTCGTCGCGGCGAAGGATCCGGTACTCGTGGTCGAACGACCCGTCCCCGAGCGGGTCGTTCGAGGCTGCGCGCAGGACCTCGGTCTCCTCACGGTCGTCCGGATGCACCTGGACGGCATCGCGGACCGGCGGCTCCGTCTCGCCCCAGCCAAGCGTCCGGCGGAGCTCCGGCGACCAGTAGACGGCGCCGCCCGCGAGGTCGATGTCGAACAGGCCGAAGGCCGCGACCTCGGCCGCGATCCGCAGCCGCTCCTCGCTCGTCCGGACCGCCGCCTCGGCCTCCATCCGCCCGGTGATGTCCATGCCGATGCCGTAGAGCATCGTCGGCCGGTCGTCGACGTACGTCGCCCGGCCGCGACCGTCCATCCAGCGCCACGAGCCGTCGGCGTGGCGGAAGCGGAACTCGACGACGTAGTCCGTCCCGTTCGCGATGGCGTCGGCGACCGCCGCCGAGACTGCCGGGCGATCGTCTTCGTGGATGAGCTCGAGGAAGTTCGCTTCGCGGCCACCGAACGAGCCCGGGGCCAGGCCGAACAGCTCCTCCAGCTCGGGGCTCCAGACGACCTCGTCGTTCACGAGGTCGCGGGTCCACCAGCCCATCCGGCCGCCGCGCATCGCGAGGGCGAGCGAGCTCTGGGTCCGGAGGAGGAGGTCGGCCGCCGCGGTGGCCGTGAGGGCGGAATCCGGGGTGGTGGCGGCGGGATCGTTGTCGGCGCCGGCGGGATCGGACCTCGCGCGGTCGGCGGCGCCCGCGTCCGCGTCTCCGACCGGGCCGGACGAGACCTCGGAAACGAGCTGGCCGGTCTCCGAGGCTTCGGTCGTCAAGCTTCCAGCTTCTCCTTCATGCAGGTGAACGTCTGGCCGATCATCTTGTTGGCGGTCCCCTCGATCAGCCGGGCGCCGAGCGACGCAAGGCTACCGGAGATCGCGACGTCGGCGTCCCAGGCCATCCTCGTGCCGCCGCCCTCGCCGTCGCTCAGCGTCATCGAGGCCGTTGCGTCCACCGCGCTTCCCGGCGCCTGGCCGTGGGCCTTCAGGACGGCTCGATCCGGAGGCTGCTGCTCGGCCATCTCGAGGTTCACGACGAACCTGGCGTTGATGAAGCCGATCCCGACCTTGGCGGTCGCCTTGAAGTGGGTGTCGTCGATCACCTCGATCGATTCGACGCCTGGCCCGCACTGGCCCACCTGGTTCGGGTCGACGACGAAGGCCCAGACCTTGTCGCGGGGCGCGGCGATGTCGACGGTGCCGGCGAACTTCATGACGCCTCCATGGGATGGGTGCCGGGGGCGGCGAGATAGACCGACGGCTCCCGGATGAAGCGGGTGCGGCAGCCGATCGAGCAGAACGCGTACACCGTACCGTCGTGCTCGGCGAGATGCCGGGCGGTCGCGCGGTCCACGGTCATCCCGCAGACCGGGTCGACGAGGACGATGTCGTCGACGATCGGCGAGATCGGCGGCACCGAGAGGGCCGAGTCGCCGGTCAGCGTGGCGGGCCCGGGTGCCGCCACGAAGTCGGCGCGGCCGCGGCGGACCTGGACGAGCTCGGCGAGGATCGAGAGGGCGATCTCCTCGGGCGTCTCGGCGCCGAGGTCGATGCCGGCCGGGGCTCGCAGCGCCGCGAGCCGCTCCTCGGCCAGTCCCGTCTCGTCGCGGAGCCACTGGCGGACGACGCTCGCCCGAGTCGGCGAGGCGACGAGGCCGACGTAGCTCGCGTTCCGGCGCAGGCCGGCCGCGAGCGCCTCCTCGTCCCACTGGCCCTGGGTCGCGACGACGACGTACGGGCTCGCCTCGGGATCGACCCGGCCGAGCGCAGTCTCCTGGCTCACCCGTTCGGCCGCCGGGAAGTCCTCTTCCGCCGCGAAGGGATCGAAGACCGTCACGCTCCAGCCGGCGGCGGCGCCGAGCGTCGCGAGCGCGCCG
The DNA here is from genome assembly GCA_036557925.1 of Candidatus Limnocylindrales bacterium. Taxonomy (GTDB): domain Bacteria; phylum Chloroflexota; class Limnocylindria; order Limnocylindrales; family CSP1-4; genus CF-46. Next base: position 3,947 of record DATBGP010000458.1, read on the forward strand.
GCGATCGGGGTGGTGCCGGCGACCCAGAGCAGCGGTGCGGGCAGATGCGGTTCCACGTAGATCTCCAGCGTGCCCCCGGAATGGCAGGTCATCACGAGCTCGATCACGCCGTCCGCGCGGCGACCCTCCGCCGGCCCGTCCTTCGACAGCCGCAGGAGACGCGGCTGGCCGTCGGCCAGGGCGTGGAGCGCCTCGCGGACGACGACGGGCTGAGCGCAGCTCCCGCCGACCCAGCCCTCGATCGTGCCGTCCGGATGGACGATCCCGCTGGCGCCGGGCCGGGCGGACGTGGGCCGGGCGACGGCCACGACGGTGGCGACGACGAACGGGCGGCCGGCTGCCTCCAGCTCAGCCGCCCGGACGAAGACGCTGTGGGTCATCAGGCCGCTCTGCGGCTGCCCGATGATCGCGCAGCGTTCACTCCGTCGGATCCCGGGTCCCGGGGCCGCCAGTTCGATCCCGCGGCGTTCCGTCCATCGGCCGGATCCGCCGGGCACCGACGGGCCGAACGCCCGCCGATCGGGATCGCGGTCCGAGCGCCAGCCACCCGACGTAGTGAACGCTCGCCGTTCCGCCTCCGGGCGGTCGACGTGAACGACGCCACGACGAGCGGCCCCGAGCTCAGGCCGTGACCCCCTTCTCATGGAGGATCGACCAGACCTTCGGCGGTGTGATCGGGATGTCGATGTTGCGGACGCCGAGGTGCCAGAGCGCGTCGACCACCGCGTTCGCGATCGCCGGCGGCGCGCCGACCGTCGCCGACTCGCCGACGCCCTTCGCGCCGATCGGGTGGTGCGGCGATGGGGTCACGGTCTTCTCGAGCTCCCAGGCCGGCGTCTCGACGGCCGTCGGGAGCAGGTAGTCCATGAACGTCCCGGCGAGGTTGTTGCCCAGCTCGTCGTAGGTGATCGCCTCGTACAGCGCCGGGGCCAGGCCCATCGTCAGGCCGCCGTGGATCTGCCCGTCCACGATCATCGGGTTGATGATGTTGCCGCAGTCGTCGACGGCCACGAACCGGCGCACGTGCACCTGCCCGGTGCCCTTGTCGATGTCGACCACGCAGATGTAGCTGCCGAAGGGAAAGGTGAGATTCGGCGGATCGTAGTAGTCGGTCGCCTCGAGCCCCGCTTCCATCCCCGGCGGGTGATTCGTGTACGCTGCGAATGCGATCTCCTGAATCGTCTTTGCTTTCGCCGGCGCGCCGCGCACGAAGAACTTGCCGGGCTCCCATTCCAGGTCGTCCTCACTCACCTCAAGCAGGTAC
>DATBGP010000459.1:0-3641 GCA_036557925.1 Candidatus Limnocylindrales bacterium
GCCGCGCCCGGTCGGATGGGAGGACGATGGCGCAGCAGGCCCTGAGCCCGGGAACCACGCAGACGCGCGGACGCGCGCTGTTCGGGCTGCTCGACGCGAGCGGCTGGGCCTGGGCGTCGCTGAAGGCGGTCTTCTGGTTCATCCTCCTGATCTTCTTCCTCGGATACGTGCCGGACCGGGCCTACTACTTCACCGTCAACAGGACGCTGGACCTGGGCATCCTCGCCTGGAGCCCGGTCAACTTCTGCCCGCCCGGCAACCAGTCGCTGCCCTGCCCGGCCCCGGTCGGGGCCGTGGCGCCCTGGTCGACGTCGCCGGACGAGATCGCCCTGCCCGCACCGCGGAGCGACGGCACGGTCGTCCAGTCCGGGACGACGATCCTCTACGTGGGCGGATCGGACGGGACGAAGGCAGTCGACACGACCTTCGTCTCGAAGCTGTCCGGCGTCGGCAACTTCGACAAGTGGAGCGACGGTCCGAAGCTGCCCGCTCCCCGCTCCGACGCGAGCGTCATCTATTCGGGCGGGAAGATCTACGCGATCGGCGGGTTCGACGACGCCGGCAAGCCGACCGACACGGTCTACGTCCTCACCCCGGACGCCCAGACCGGCGCGCTGGGCGAGTGGCAGACGGCCGAGGACCTGAAGCTCGACCTCAAGCTCCCTGAGCCCCTCGCCGGCGCCGCCGTCGCCCCGGCGACCGATGGCATCTTCGTCATCGGCGGCTCGAACGCGTCGGGCCCCGTGGACACGGTCTACAAGACCACGTTCGACAAGACCGGCGTCCCGCAGAAGTGGGAGCTCCAGCCGGGCAAGCTCTACACCCCCGTGACGGACGCCACGGCCGCGGGTGTCGGCACCTACCTCTGGGTCTACGGCGGGACGATGGCGAACGGCCAGCCGACCGGAACGGTCCAGCGGGGCCAGCTCGGCACGGGCGCCCAGGCCAGCACCGTCATCCAGTTCGGGGTCCGGGCGGGCTCGATCAACCTGCCCGCGCCGCGGACGAACATCAATGGCTTCGCCGCGAACGGCAACCTGTACGCGGTGGGCGGCAGCGACGGCTCCGCTCCGACGACCACGCTCTACTGGGGCGTCCCGACGACGGACGGTGACATCCCCGAGTGGAAGCACCTCGTCGTCAGCGACCTGCCGATCGGCGTCGCCGGCGGCGCCCCGGTGACCATCGGCCCCGACGCGATCATCGTCGGCGGGACGACTCCGAACGGCGTCACCGCGAGCAGCCTCCGGGCCAACATCGCCCCCGAGGCGCCGTTCTTCCAGCTCGGCCTGTTCGGGGCGACGGTGCCGGCGCTGAAGATCGACGGCGAGATCGGTCAGCAGCTCGGCTACCTGAACGCGAACACGGTCGGGATCATCGACTTCGCGATCTTCGTGCTCATCGGCTGGGCCTTCGCGCACAGGACCCAGATCCGGGAGTGGCGCGAGCGGCGGAAGCGCGAGAAGGCCCTGAAGGCCCGCCTCTAGCCGGTCTCCGCGCCAACCCTGGCCGACTGCCCGCCGTCAGCCGGGCAGCGCACCCTCGCCCTCGGCGGGCTCACCGCGCTCCACCGGGAGCCCGTCGCGCTCCCAGGCCAGCATCCCGCCCGCGACGTTCCGCACGTCCGTCCAGCCGTTCTGGAGCAGGAACATCGTGGCGGACGCCGACCGGCTGCCCGCATGGCAGATCAGGAGCAGCGGGCGATCCCGCGGCAGCTCCCGATGTCGGGCCACGAACTGCGAGACGGGCAGCAGGGCCACGCCGGCCACCCGGCTCTCGGCGAACTCGGACGGCTCGCGGACGTCGACGAGGAGCGGCGTCGCCGAGCCGTCGGACCTCGCCGCGTCCGAGAGGGAGGCGGCGGCGTCGCGCGGGGAGACGGTCGGGACGCCCTGCGGCTGGTTCATCGATCCCTCCTCGGCAACGGGGGCGGGTCCAGGTCGACGGTCGTCGGGTCCGCGGCGAGGCGGGCGAGCCGCTCGTCGATCGCCGCGATCAGGGCGGCGAGGTCGAGGCCGGACCAGGCTTCGGCATCCGTCCCGGCCGCGCGACCCAGGTGGTCCCGCGCCCCGGTCAGGTTCTTCGCGATCCCGAGGGGATTGCCACGGACGCCGTGCACGTACGCCGCGGCGAGCTTGATCAGGCCCTGGTGGAGGGCACGCTCCGGGAGGTCGTCGGTGCCCATCCAGGCGGGCTCGAGCAGCTCGTGGGCCTCGAAGAAGTCGCCCCGCTCGTACGCCGCGACCGCCTCCTCGTAGGCCCGCCGCCGATCCGCCGCGGGCAGCGGTCGGTACGCCTTCCGCCGATCGCCCTGGAGGACGGTCGCCGGGCGATCCGCCTCCGGCTCGATCACGTGAGCTCGGCCAGTGGCAGGCGCCCGGCGAACCCGTCGGCGAGCTCGTGCCAGTAGGCGACGTCGTCCTCGCCGAGGCGCCAGCACAGCCAGATCTGGCGGCCATTGGCGAGCGCCGGGAAGTCGATCAGGCCGGTCTCGATCTCGCGCAGGGTGATCCCGAGCTCGTCGATCCGGACGACGCCGGCCTGCATCCGGTCGATCACGCCCTGCATCCGGAGTCGGAGGACCCGGACGTCGGCGTCGGTCCGGGCCTCGGTGGCGGCGTCGCCGCGGCCCTCCGAGCGGGCGTCGGGCGTGTCGTCGGCGGTCGCGAGCACCTCGTCGCGCAGCCGGATCAGCTCCGCGCGCTGGTCGCGCAGCGACTCGAGGATCGTGCGGACCTCGGGGATCGCGGCGTTCGCCTCGTCCAGGTCGTAGAACCGGGCCATCGAACGATTCTAGCCCGGTCCCGGGCCACGGTCCGCCGACGGGCCGGTCTCGCGGAGCGGCGCTAGACTGCGCGAACGCAGCCAGGAGGACGGGTCGTGCGTGTCGCCCAGCGCATGAGCCACATCGGGACCGAGACCGCGTTCGAGGTCTCCGCCCGCGCTCGCGCCCTCGAGGCCGAGGGCCACGACATCGTCCATCTCCAGATCGGCGAGCCGGACTTCGACACGCCGGCGAACGTCCGCGAGGTTGCGAAACGGGCCCTCGACGCCGGCGCCACCCACTACGCGCCGTACCCGGGGATCCCCGAGCTCCGGTCGGCGATCGCCGAGGACGCGGCGGCCCGGAAGGGCTTCGACGTCACGCCGGATCGCGTCTTCGTCACGGTCGGCGGCAAGGGCGTGATGCTCTATGCGATCCTCGGTCTCGTGGACCCGGGCGACGAGGTCCTCGTCCCGGATCCCGGCTACCCGATCTACGAGTCGCTGACGCGGTTCGTCGGGGGCACGCCCGTGCCGGTCCCGATCCGGATGGAGCACGATTTCCGGATCGACCTCGACGAGCTCGCCGCGCTCGTCACGCCGCGGACCCGGATGCTGGTGATCAACTCGCCGGCCAACCCCACCGGCGGGGTCCTCACCCGCTCGGACCTCGAGGCGATCGCGGAGCTGGCCCGGCGCCACGACCTGGTCGTCCTCGCCGACGAGATCTACGGCCGGATCCTCTACGACGGCGAGGAGCACGTCTCGATCGCGTCGCTGCCGGGGATGGCCGAGCGGACGATCGTCCTCGACGGGTTCTCGAAGACGTTCGCGATGACCGGATGGCGGCTGGGCTACGCGATCGTGCCGCCGTCGCT
>DATBGP010000460.1:0-11058 GCA_036557925.1 Candidatus Limnocylindrales bacterium
CCGGCGGGAACCGGCCGCCCGGCCGTCAACCGATGACGGGTGCGTAGTGCAGGCTCGGGACCGTGGTCCCCTGGACCTGCGGCCCGACCATGTAGTCGAGGAAAGACCTGGTCAACCCGTCGGGCTCGCCCTTGGTGTACATGTGGCCCTCGGCCGCGAGCTTGTACGTGCCGTTCGCCATGTTGTCCACGCTGGCGTCGATGCCGTCGAGCTGGAGCCCGCTGACCTTTCCCTGGTTGTCCGAGAAGTAGGCGAAGCCGATGACGCTCGTCGAGCCGGGCGTACCGGCCACGGCCGTCACGACGGCGCCGTTCGAGTCCTCGGTCAGCGCCTGGCCGGTGGCCTCGGCCTGGCCGCCCAGGACGATGTTCTTGAAGGTCGTGCGCGTGCCGGACGACTCCGGCCGGAGGATGAGCACGATCGTCTCATCGGGCCCGCCGAGGTCCTTCCAGTTCGTGATCCTGCCGGTCCAGACGTCCGTCGCCTGCTGGGTCGTGAGGTTCGTCACGCCGCTGACGTCCGGGTTCACGACCATGATCCAGCCCTGCTTCGCGACGATGTGGTCGGTCAGGCCGGTGATCTTCTTGGACTCGGCGGTGACGTCCGAGTTGCCGATCTGGACAGCGCCCTGGCTGACCTGGGTCAGGCCGGTACCGGAGCCGCCGCCCTGGACCTGGATCTGGGCGCCGGGGCAGGCCGCGACGTAATCCTTGCCGGCCTTGTCGACGAGCGGCTGGAGGGCGGTCGAGCCGGCGGCGGTGATGCTGCCGGAGGTGCAGGCCGGGGCCCCGCCACCGGCCGCGTCGGACGGTGCCGTGCCGGCGGATCCGGCCGGCGTGGAGGCGGCGGGTGCGGTGCTCGGCGCGGCGCTGGACGGGCTGGGCGTCGCACTCGAGCTGCAGGCTGCGAGCATGAACAGGCTCGCGACGGTCAGGGCGGCACCGAGGCGCCGGGGTCGCGCGATCAAGGGTCCTCCTCTCCGTCGTGGGGAAACGACGGCGTTTCGGTCACGATTGACTCGGTCACGTGACGCTGGGCTCACCGTGCCGAAGGCGGGTCAACCGGGGCTTTGTGGCGTGTTAACGATTCATGTTCGGGAGGGTCCGGTGGGGTCCGTCACGGCAGGTCGCGGGCCGGATCCGGGGAGGAGAGGCTGGCCGGTGCGCCCGAGCAGCGCACCGGCCAGGAGGAGGGACCGGCGATCGCTCCGAGCACGATTGCCGGTGGATCGGTGGTCCGGGGATCAGCGTGTGGAGCGCGGGTTACCGGGATGTTTGCGGGCGGTCAACAAGGCCGGGCCCGGGAGCCGACCGCTGCCGGAGGCGATGGGCGCGGCACCGAGCGGGGCCGAGCAGACGGCGGGCACGGCGTGCACCGGGCGGGCAGCGATCGAATCGGCGCGTCTAGACTCGGCCGATGACCGAGACCGCCGCCGGACTCCTCCTCATCGTCGTGCCGATCGCGTTCAACGTCGCGTTCTTCGCCCTCGGCCGCGCCTTCGACTACCCGGACATCCTGCGTCGTCCGCCCGACGAGATCCTGCGCCGCTTCCATGCCGGCGGGGCCGGCCTGATCCTCCGCTGGGAGGCGCTCCTCGCGAGCGCCCTCGCGATGCTCCCGTTGAGCGTCCTCCTCGCGATCGCGATCGGTGCCGCTCCGGCGTGGACCGGGCTCGCGATCGCGTTCGGCGTGACGGCCGCGCTCGTGCAGGGCCTCGGGCTCGTTCGCTGGCCGTTCGCGGTCCCGGAGCTCGCCCGTCGCTACGTGGCGGCCGACGGACCGGACATCCCGCCGGCCGAGGCGGCGGCCCGGCGACACGCCGTCGAGACCGTCTTCACGACGCTCCACCGGCTCCTCGGCGTCGGGGTCGGCGAGCATCTCGGCTACCTGTTCACCGGGCTCTGGACGCTCGCCGTCGCCGCTTCCGTCGTGACGACCGCGGTCCTGCCCGGGTGGATCGGCTGGATCGGCGTGCCGATCGGCCTCGCCCTGCTCGTCGGCACACTCGAGTTCGTCGGACCGAACGAGCCCGAAGGCTGGCCGCTCGCCGGGATGATCGTGCCGATCGCGTACGTCGTGTGGTCGCTGTGGCTGATCGCGATGGGCGTCCTCCTCCTGCTCTGACCGAGGGCGGAGCCGTTGACGCCCCGGTAACCCGGCGGTCCGAGCGACGCCTCGACGCGTCGTCCAGAATGGCGGCGAGGGGATCACGAGGAGAGACGATGACCGAGCCATCCACCGCGACCCGGTCCGACGCGGCGTCGGCCCCGAAGCGATCGGCGACGAAGATGACGCCCTCCGTGGCGCTGGCCCGCCACGTCGAGTGGCTCGAGTTCGCGCTCGCGGCGGCGAAGTCCGAGGAGACGTGGCGATCCGGCCGGCTCGACAAGGCGACGAAGCGGAACCGCGACAAGCGGACCGCGCGGCTCCAGGAGGTGCGGGAGGAGATCGACGAGCTGACGGCGCTGCTCGCGGCGATCCACGCCCTCCAGGCACGGCCGGTGGCCGGGGCATCGGCCCCGAGACCGGCGTCGAGCGGTCGCCGGACGGCGACGACGCGCAAGCCGGGGGCGAAGGCCGCGCGCGGGAAGCCCGCCGCGGCGGCGAAGGCGGCGGCGCCAACGACCGCGAGCGGGACGCAGGCAACCGCGACCAACCCGACCGCGCCGGCGACGGCATCGAAGCCACCCACCCGGCGAACGACCACGAAGCGGACGACCGCGACGGCGTCGACGGCCAAGCCCGCGACCCGCCGACGCTCAGGCTCGTCCGCTGCCGGCACGCGACGCCGACGCCCCAGCGGCGGGCAGGGCAGCGCACCCTGAGCCTCCTCGCGCCCCATCCCCGCGCGATCGGCTGACCGGGGCCGATCGTGTCCCGGCGTCCCGGCGCAGCCATCGATCTCGGGTCGACGTCCGTCCACCTGCTGATCGCTCGCCCCGATCGATCGGGGCTGGTCGTGATGGATGACGAGTCGTCGTTCCTCGGACTCGGCGCGGCGGTCGACGGTCCCGGCGCGCTCGGCGGGCCCGGTCGGGCGACCCTTGCATCGACGGTCGGCGCCTACGTGGATCGGGCCCGCGACGTCGGGGTCGTCGACCCGGTGGTCATGGGGACCGAGCCCTTGCGGCGGCTCGCCGATTCCTCGCGGATCGTCGCCGAGGTTTCGGCGCGGACCGGCGTCCCGCTTGCGGTGCTCGAGCACGAGGAGGAGGCGCTGCTGACGCTTCTCGGGCTGACCGCCGGGCGAGCGGTTCGCGACGACCTCCTCGTCGTCGACATCGGCGGCGGCTCGAGCGAGCTCGTCGAGATCGGTCCGAACCGGCTCGCCCGGGCCGCCGGGGTCCAGCTCGGGGCGGGGCGGCTCACGCGCCGCGTCGTGGACCGGGACCCGCCGGGCCGCGAGCAGTTCGAGCTCCTGGACCGGGCCGCCGAGGAGGGCTTCGACTGGCAGCCGTCGCGGCCGCCGGGCGAGGTCGTGTTCGTGGGCGGCACCGCGACGAACCTGCTGAAGCTCCTTCGCCGGGCGGGCGACCCGGAGCGGGACGAGCGGCTGGACCCCATGGCGCTCGATGCCGCCCGCGACATCGTCGCCTCGGCGCCCGCGGAGCTCCTGGCGGCCACCTACGGCCTGCGTGAGGCCCGGATCCGTCTGCTGCCGGCCGGCGCGTCGATCATCCAGGCCGTGCTGGACAAGGTCGGCGCGACCTCCGGTCGCGTCGTCGACGCGGGGATCCGCGAGGGGGCGATCCTCGCGGCCGATCGGGCCGGGGCGGCCTGGCGCGATCGGCTCGAGGAGCTGGCCCACGGCTGGATCACCTAGGGCTCGGTCGTTTGCCCGTCGGTCGATCCTCCGCCGCCTCGCGCCGGCCGGCGGCCGGCGCTTCGATCAGAGACCCGCGAGCGCCCGCCCGAGCCAGCGTCGGAACGTGAGTCCGGCGACGCCCCTCCAGGCCGGCCCGACGTTCCGTCGGAGCCTCGCGACCTCCCGCTCCCGGTTCACGAGATAGCGACCGATCGCCGCGCTCTCCACGTCGCTCAGGTCGCCGGCGTGGTCGAGCAGGAAGTCCCGGGCAAGATGAGCCGACACGTCGGCGTCGTGGAGGAGCCCGAGGTGGTCCTGGAGGGCGGTGACCCGGACGATCAGCGTGTCCACGTCCGGCCCGAGCGCCTCGCGCACGAACTCCAGCGAGTAGCGCAGCCACTTGCCCGCGATCCGGAGGTCGTGGAGCGTCTCGACGTCGGCCCAGCGCAGCACGGGCTCGTAGGCGCGGACCTGCTCGTACGACGCCTGGATCCGGGAGGCGGCGGTGTCGCGGACGCGGTGCGGCTCGGTCGGCGAGACCGGCTTCGCGCCGACGCCCTCGTGGCGGACGAACTCGGCGTAGTCGTCGAGCCAGCGCCGGTAGCCGTCGGAATCGAGCTCCCGGACGAGGAGCTGATGGGCATCCTCGCGGTGGAGACGCCAGCCCGCGAGGAGCGGCTCGAGCGCGCGCTGCTCGGCGACCGACTGGTCGGCGCGATAGGCGTCTGCCGCCTCGAGGAGGACGTCGAGGTCACGCACGGCGCCGAGCCGTGCTGCGACGTCGCGCAATCGGCGGCGATGGGCCTTCGTCCGGCCGCCGCGGAACGCCTCCCCGAAGATCCGCCAGGCCGCCCGCTGGCGGCGCGTCGCGACCCGCATCGCGTGGAGGTCCTCCGGATCCTTGCCCTCCCGCGTGCCCGCCTCCTTCGCGATCATCCGCGCGAGGTGGAAGCGGAGGACCTTGCGACCGGCCTCGGCGAGGTGATCGTCGGCGACGACGCCCGGAGTCTTGCCGGCGGTCAGGCGCGGCCGCTCGCCGGTGCCGTTGCTGCCGCGGGCGCCCTCCCGGGACGACGGTGCGGGCTGGGTTCCGGGCTCGACCGGTGCGGCGGCCTTCTCGGGCGGGAGCGCCGCGTCGGCGGCCCGGGCGGATCCGCCTCGTCGCGCGGCCTCCGACGGCGCGGACGACGCGGGCAACGGCCCCGAGGCGGGCGGCGGACCCGAGGCGGGCGGCGGCGTCGCGGTGGTGAGCCCGACCGACCCGAGCGCCTCGGCGACGATGCGGCCGACGGACACGCCCTCGTCGGGGCGATCGTCCGCGCTGAGCTCGTCGACGTCGACCGGCGGCAGGACCCGGCCGCCCTTCTTCGTCTTGCGCGGCTCCGTCGCGGCGACCGCCTGCAGGGCCGCCTCGAGCTTCGACGAGCCGGCGGGCGCGAGGCCTTCGTCGGCGGCGAGCTCGCGATCGATCTCGACCAGGCCGTCCTCGTCGCCCTTGACCAGCTCCACCTCGAGCTCGACGAACCGGCCGACGACGCGACTCCGGGTGACGGCGTCGACCTCGTCGAGGCTCATCTCGACGGACGTCCCGTTCCGTTCGAGGACCCGCTTCCGGCGAAGCTGCCGGATCGTGACGACCTCGACGAGCGGCGCGTCGCCGCACTGCTCGAGGATCAGCGACCGCGCGTCGGACGGCGGCCAGTCGCGGGGATGGGCGGTCCGATCGGCCGGTCCCTCCAGCTCCTCCCGGCGGTGGAGGCTGCCGCCGTCCGGGCGCCGGACCGCGGACTTCACGGCGACCGTCGTCTGCTTCGCGGTCTGGCGGATCCGCGCGGCGAACCCGGCCCGGGCGAGGGCGCCGTCCACCGTGTCGATGTAGCGGTCCTCGACCTGGCTGGAACGGACGGCGGACTTCGGCACGAAGCCCGCGACATCGTCCGCCGTCAGGTAGCGGTCGCCGGCGGCCGGATCCACGACCCGGTACTTCAGCTCGATCTCGATCGGATGTCCCCCGCGCGCGGCCGGCCCCACCTCAGGCGCGTGGATCCAGGGACCCGACGCCGGCCCGCGGCCGGTGCGGAGCCGTTGCCGCCAGGACTGCCGCGAGGGCCCGGGCCTTCAGCTCCTGGTGGGTGTCGCACGTGCCGGGGACCCCGTTGATGTCCTCCGTCCGGCGCCACCGCGTGTCGGAGCCCAGCTGCCACGAGCGACGATCGTCGGCCAGCATGATCTCGATGACCTCGGCGAGCCGGCCGCGGGCCTCGGGGTCCTCCACCGGCACCATCGCCTCCACGCGCCGGTCCAGGTTGCGGTCCATCAGGTCGGCCGAGCCGATGTACCAGTCGGGCTCACCGCCGTTCGCGAACGACCAGATCCGGCTGTGCTCGAGGAACTCGCCGACGATCGAGCGGACCGAGATCCCCTCCGACACGCCCTTGACGCCGGGCAGGAGCGAGCAGGCACCACGGGCGATCACGTCGACCTTCACGCCGGCCTTCGCGGCCCGGTAGAGCGCCTCGATCGCGGGCTGGTCGACGATCGCGTTCAGCTTCACCACGATCCGCGCCTCGCGGCCGAGGGCCGCATGCTCGATCTCGCGGTCGACGAGCTCGACGAACCGGGAGCGGAGGCTGTGCGGGGCGACGAGCAGACGCCGGAACGAGCGCTGCCGGGAGAGGCCCGTCAGGACGTTGAAGAGGTCCGTGACGTCCGCGCCGAGCTCGGGCCGGCAGCTCAGCAGCCCCAGATCCGTGTAGAGGCGGGCGGTCTTCGTGTTGTAGTTGCCGGTCCCGATGTGGACGTAGCGCCGGAGCCCGGAGCCCTCGCGCCGGACCACCAGGCAGACCTTCGAGTGGGTCTTCAGGCCGACGAGCCCGTACACGACGTGGGCGCCCGCCTGCTCCAGCTTGCGAGCCCAGACGATGTTCGCCTCCTCGTCGAAGCGGGCCTTGATCTCGACGAGGACGACCACCTGCTTGCCGCGCTCCGCCGCCCGGATCAGGTCTCGGACGATCGGCGAGTCGCCGGACGTCCGGTAGAGGGTCATCTTGATCGTCAGGACGTCCGGGTCGTCGACGGCCTGGGTGATGAACCGCTCGACCGAGGCCGCGAAGCTCTCGTACGGGTGGTGGACCAGCAGGTCGCCGAGGCGGATCGCCGCGAAGACGTCGGCGGGCTCGTCCTCGTCGGGCGGGACGAGCCGTGGCGGCGTGACCGGCGTCCATGGCTCGGCCTTGAGGTCCGGCCGATCCAGGTCGACCAGGTCGCGGATGCCGGTGAGGTCGAGCATCCCCCGGACCTCGTACGCGTCGTCCTCGCCGAGCCCGAGACCGCGGAGCAGGATCGCCCGGGTCGCCTCCGGCATCGAGCGCTCCACCTCGAGCCGGACCGCCTCCCCGAAGCGGCGTCGCCGGAGCTCCTCCTCGAGAGCCATCAGGAGGTCGTCCGCCTCGTCCTCCTCGATCGAGAGGTCGGCATTGCGGGTGACCCGGAACATGTGCCGCTCGACGATCTCCATGCCGCTGAACAGCAGGTCGAGGTTGGCCTCGATGATCTGGTCGAGGAGGACGAACCTGTTCGGCTCCACCTGGTAGAGCCGCGGCAGGATCTGGGGGACCTTCACCCGGGCGAAGTGCTGCTCGCCCGTGTCGGGGTCCCGGAGTCCGACCGCGATCGAGAGGCTCAGCGTGGAGATGTACGGGAACGGGTGGCCGGGGTCGACCGCCAGGGGCGTCAGGACCGGATAGATCTCGTCGATGAACCGCTGGCGGAGGGTGTCGTGGTGCTCGGCGACCGCGGCGTACTTCACGATCTCGATGCCTTCGGCGGCGAGCGCCTTGCGGACATCGGTCCAGGCCGCGCTCAGCTCCGTCACGAGGTCGAGGACGCGGAGGCGGGCAGCCACCAGCTGCTCGCCGGCAGTGCGACCGTCGGGGGAGGTCGTCACCGACCCGGCGTGGAGCTGCTGGCGGAGCCCCGAGACCCGGATCTGGAAGAACTCGTCGAGCATGCTCGCGAAGATCGTCAGGAAGTTGACCCGGTCGAGCAGGGCGTTGCGCTCGTCACGGGCCTCGTAGAGGACGCGCCCGGCGTAATCGAGCCAGGAGAGCTCGCGGTTGATGTAGGTGCTCCGGGCGCCGCGTCGGGGGTCGCGCGCCTTCCGTGCCGGCTTGATCGCCGTGAGCGTCGCGTCGCGATCCGACCGTCCGGACTTGGACGGGTCGGGATCGGCGGAGGACGCGGGCAGCGCGGTCATCTGGGCGGGGACGGGCTCCGGATGGCGGAGAGCGGTACGTTCAGGCCGCTCGGGCGGCCGAGGATAGCACGCACCTATTGTCGTTCAGACCCGCCAGATGGTCCCGAGCCGGCGATCTTCTGGCGACTTCGGTACGGCCGCGACTGCGTTCGTCGCGCATGGGCGTCGAGGGCAAGGCGCCGCGGAGCACCGCAAGCGAGCGCACTCGCACGTGCGTGAGCGCGGAGGGCACCCGGCAACCCAGCCATCGGCGTCCAGGCGCGACAGCCGTCTAGTCCTCGGCGACGTACCGCCGTTCGCCCGTCCGGCTGTCGAGGAAGACGCGCATCCGCCGGCCGGTCGTCGGATCGACGAACGTCTCGGCGGTGCGCCGGAACCGCGGCTCCAGCTTCCCGATCGGCTCGCCGCCGCCCGGACCGACCGCCTCGAACGTGCGGTCGCTCTCGTCGGATCGATAGCGGTTCCGCTCGACGACGAGGGCGATCAGGATGCCCGCGCCGACGATGGTCGACCAGAGCCCCACGATGCCCGTGAACGGCGTCGCGATCAGCCCGCCCAGGAGCATCAGGACCGCGAGGATCGCGGCGATGATCCGGATCGTCGGCGTCAGCATCGGCCTCGTCCCGCGCAGTCGCCGCGCCTACTCGGACGTCGGGTTCGGCGCGCCGGCCTCGGGCTCCACGACCACCGCCGTGCCGTAGGCGACGATCTCGGACATCGTCCCGGCCAGCTCGGAGCTGTCGAACCGCATCGAGACCACCGCGTTTCCGCCCATCAGCGTCGCGTTCTTCACGAGGCGGTCGAGCGCCTGCCGGCGGGTGTCCTCGAGGAGCGACGTGTACTCGTGGATCTCGCCGCCGCCGAGCGAGCGGAGACCCGCGATCAGGTTCCCCGAGAAGCCCCGGCTCCGGACGACGAGCCCGAACGTCTGGCCCTTCGTCTCGACGATCCGATGCCCGGCGATGAAGGGGGTGGTGGCGACGATCATCGAGGCTCCCTCATGAGTGGTGCTGGTGGCCGGAGCCGCTGGGGCCGCCGGCCTGGTCGGCCGCTCGATCGCTGGCGCGGCGAGCCGTGCATTCCGGGCACGGGCAGCGGTCGCGGAGCAGCGTGAACGTGTAGAACCCGGTCGAATGGCCGTCCCCCCAGTGCGGCGAGACGGCGTAGTTGCCGACGAGGTGGATGTCGGTCATCCGCGTCTGCTCGTCGGTGAGCTGCGGCGCGGAATCGAGCCAGCCGGGGAGGCCCGCCTCGCCGCGGCAGTAGGCGCACGGACAGAGCCAGCGGAGGGCGGTGAAGTCGTAGACCGTCGCGTGCCCGTCGGCCCAGTCGATCGCGAACGTCCGGGCGGTGCGGTCGGCGTGCATCCGGGTCGGCGCGGTCGGCGACGGAGGCGAGCCGCTCCCCGGTTCGGTTCGATCACGCTGCGCGGTCACAGGGTCATCATCGCACGGCCCCGGACCATCGTCCGGGGACACCCTGCGGGGTCGAGGGCTATCCTCCCGCGGTGACGTCGCCCCGCGGCAGGCCGTCGTGAGCCTGCGCATCGAACAGCTCCAGAAGCAGTTCGGATCGGTCGTCGCCCTCGACGGTCTCTCGTTCGAGGTGCCGAGCGGCGAGATCTTCGGCTTCCTCGGCGCGAACGGCGCGGGCAAGACGACCACGATGCGGATCGCCCTCGGCGTCCTCGCCGCGGATGCCGGCCGGATCGAGTGGAACGGCGAGGACACGCGCGGGCTGCCGCGCCGGACGTGGGGCTACCTCCCCGAGGAGCGCGGGCTCTATCCGCGGATGCTCGTCCTGGACCAGCTCGTGTTCTTCGGCTCGCTGCACGGACTGCCGCGCGACGTGGCGCAGCGGAAGGCCGCCGACTGGCTGCGCCGCCTCCGCGTCTCCGACCTGGCCGACCGGAAGGCCGAGGAGCTCTCGAAGGGCAACCAGCAGAAGATCCAGCTGATCGCCGCGATCCTCCACGACCCAGCGGTCCTGCTGATGGACGAGCCCTTCACCGGCCTCGACCCGGTGAACGTCGCCATGCTCCGCGAGGCCCTGCTGGAGCTCCGCGACGCCGGCCGGACGCTGATCTTCTCGACGCACCAGATGGAGACGGTCGAGGCGATGTGCGAGTCGATCGCGATCGTCGATCACGGCCGGGTCGTCGTCGGCGGGCCGCTGCGCCAGATCAAGCGATCCACGGGGCGGCGGCTCGTCCGCCTGTCGGTGGACGGTGACCATCGGCTCGGGTGGTTGGCCAGCGTGGCCGGTGCGCGGATCCTGCGACCCGGGATCGATCGCTCGGAGATCGAGCTGGACGCCGGGGTCGAGCCGGACGCGGTCCTGTCCGCCGCGATGGCCGCCGGCGTGCGCGTCAGCCACTTCGAGGTCGTCGAGCCGTCGCTCGAGCAGATCTTCATCGACCACGTCGGCCGATCGGCGGCCTCCGACGAGGAGCCGGCGACCGGGACCGGCGAGGCGGGCGCCGCGGGCGCCGGAGCCGCCGTCGAGCCCGGCCGGCCACGACCTTCGACCGCGGAGGACGCGGCATGAGCGATCCGGCCACCGAGCTCCCGGCCGCCGTCGTCCCGACCCGCGACGAGCCCGCGTTCCCCAACACGACCCACGTCGCCCGGCGCGAGTACCGCGAGCTCGTCCGATCGCGGATCTTCCACGCGTCCACGATCACCCTCACGTTCATCGCCCTGATCGTGGCGCTCCTGCCGATCGTCGCGAAGGCGGTCGAGCGCGGCGGGACGACGAGGATCGCCGTCGTCGCGACCGACCACGCGCTGGCGGACCGCACGTCGGCCACGCTGCTCGCGATCCTCAACCAGAACGGCGGCGCGCGGTTCGAGACCGTGACCGTCGGCGACGCGAGCGACGCGTCGGACGGCGTCGACGACCATCGCTACGACGCCGCGATCATCACCTCGCGACTGCCGACTGGACGCCTGGTCACCCAGGTCCAGCTCGGCGAGACGATGGGCAACGACACGCTGAC